>JAHJDP010000100.1 GCA_018831195.1 Candidatus Eisenbacteria bacterium
GCCGCCACCGCCGCCGCCCGCGCCGCCGCCGCCGCCGCTCGCCCCACCCCCGGCGCCTGAGGACGTACTGACGCTGGATGTCGTGGTGGCGATCATTGAGGAGAAACCCGAGGCAAAAGCCTCATGCGAAAAAACGCCGCCGTGAGAGTCGTGGTAAAGATACCAGGGGAGGATGTGTTTGGCCGACTCGGTGGGTATCGCCGCTACGATATTGCCGTAGATCCTCTTATCTAGTCCAAGGATGAGGCCGTAGACAAGGCAGATATCGAGCTTATCGAGCAGCCCTGAGGACCCGGCGGCCTCCACATTGAATGATTTGAGGTATTTTTTGAAGGCCTTCCATTGCAGCGCTTCCCGCTCCCCTTTCTCCGTCCGGTGAGCGATGCCTACAGAGAGTATGATGACCAGGATCCCGGCGCCTATCGCCATCAACCCCCAGAGTTGAAAGAAAATGATTCCCGCGATACCCAGGGCGCATAGTACGGCGGCCAGGCCAAACGACAGATTTCTGCCGGTATAACTTCGCAGATCAAAATACTCTTTCTGTTTGGCTGTCGCTTTGACCGACTTTGTCCATTCCGGGAAAAATTTTTGAAACTTTCCCTTGCCCTTTTTGACCTGAGTCATTGAGATCGTTTCTTCGCCGTCAGCCAGCACGCCGAAGAGAAATCGTATAAGTTTGTGTTCATATTCCAGCAGCTGATCCGCATGATTCTGATGATGCGCCATCTGAAGATCCCAATAATACTCGATCCCCTTCTTTGTTCCGCCAAAGAGCATCTTTCTCTCAATTTGCTCTTCGCGGATTTTAATAAAACCGCGCCTGGCCAAATCCACCAAAGTGGCGACAAGGTCGCGCGGCGCCACCGTCCGATCGTTGAGCAGATAACCGACCTGAGCGGGCGGCGTTGATGACGGGATGCCGGTAAAGGCTCCGGAAACCGGGAAGGTCTCGTCTCTACGGCCATACTTCCTATAAAGCAGGTACCAGAGGAAGAGGCCGAGAAGACTAAGCGGGATCATGATCTTCGGGCCCAACGCCCGCAGGGCTTTCTGTTGCTCCGCCCGCTGTATCGCTTCCGCGCGCCTCAAATTTGCTTCTTCAACCCAGCCCGCCTCCTGCTCCATCACTTGTGGGCGGATGGCGCCCTGCCGCGCAGGAGCGCCGGGGAATAATTGCGGCGGGTAGAGCGCGCGCACCTCCAGAAAGGTCCGCTTCGGCAGTTGCTCACACCAAGCAACGACCGTTCCATCATCCTGGATGATCGACTCCGCCCAAAGCGGACCGTGCAACCACTCATTCAATTGATCTTTCTGTATGGGGACCGGCGGCCGGAGGCGGACGTTGACGTTATTTTGCGCTACCCGCCATTCAGATCCTACGAACTTAAAATAAAATATCGCCGCATCTTCATACCTTCGAATGAGATTGTTGACACGATAATGAAAATCGAAGACCCGGCTTTCATTTTTTGCCTGGAAGTACCATCTTATCTCGAGCTCAGCGGTCTTGCGTCTTACAAAAAAAGTTCCCGGCTCCTCCGAATCTGAATACAGATACTCCCCGCCGTTTTCTGAGACGCTGAATTCATTATATTCAATGCCTTCAATTAACGGGAGCGTCCGGTAGGCATAGTGATAAGCGCCGTTAAAATGATATGTCCGTGATTCTGTTACCTCGAGGCCGCCGGCGGCATCCAATCCGGCGTCAATCGCCACTTCGCCTACACGGTAACTCTTGTCTGCCGAGGCCGGGGAGCCGGCGGCATCCCAAATAATGCAGACGAAGAGCGCAAAGAGCATCCCAAATATAGGAAAACGGAAGGTTCGCATCGTGCCTCCCAAGAGTGGGGTCAAGGCCGTTTCACCACAGTGAGAATTTCCGCCGGCGCTCGTACCGGTTGCCATGGCGTTCCCGATTGATATCGGGCATTCTAAGGGAAATACGCGGCGCACTCAGATAAAATTCGAGGCGAAGATGAACGAAAAACACCTCACGATGATGGCGCAAGAGTTCGAGCTGCCGTTGGGCGGCGTCCGGGCGACGGCCACGCTCCTCATGGAAGGGGCCACCATTCCCTTTGTCGCGCGGTACCGGAAGGAAGCGACCGGCGGATTCGATGAGGTTGAGATCCGCTCGATCCGGGACCGGCTCGAGCAGCTGACCGAATTGGACAAGCGGCGGGAGGCGATTCTCAAATCGCTCGAAGAGCGCGATCTGCTGACCGATGAACTGCGCGAACAAATCCTCGCCGCCGAGACACTCGCCACATTGGAGGACATTTATCTCCCCTTCCGCCCCAAACGCAGAACCCGGGCGACAATCGCCAGAGAAAAGGGGCTCGATCCTCTGGCGCAGCTTCTTCTGGCCCAGACAGCGCACCCCGCCATCGATCCTGAGAGTGAGGCCGCCGCATTCATTGACGAAGAGAAGGGTGTTTTAACCGTCGAAGAGGCTCTGGCCGGAGCGCGAGATATTATCGCCGAGACGGTCAGTGAAGATATGCAGGCCCGCTCGAAGATGCGGGAACTCTTTATAACTCAGGGCGCCATCCAGTCAAAGATTGTCACCGGCAAGGAGGAGGCCGGCGCAAAATTCAAAGATTACTACGATTGGCGGGAAATGGCCGCCGCCGCGCCGTCGCACAGAGTTCTGGCGATGTTTCGCGGCGAGAATGAGGGATTCCTCAGGCTCTCGATCGCTCCACCGGAAGAGGCGGCGGAACATCTGCTTCGGGGAATTTTTGTTAAAGGATCGACACCCGCTTCAGAGCAGGTCGCCCTCGCCGTTGAAGACGGATATCACCGCCTCCTCGGCCCGTCGATGGAAACAGAGATCCGCGCTGAAATGAAACGGCGGGCGGATGAAGAAGCGATCCGTGTCTTTGGAGAAAACCTTCGTGAACTTCTGCTCGCACCGCTGTTGGGAGAAAAGCGGGTGCTCGCCCTTGATCCCGGATACCGTACCGGCTGCAAGGTCGTCTGTCTCGATGCCCAGGGCGGCCTATTGCACAATGAGACGATCTTTCCCCACACCTCCAAGGCCAAGGCACAGGAAGCGGAGCGGGCCGTCAGGGCCCTTTGCGAGACATACAAGATTGAGGCGATCGCCGTCGGCAATGGAACGGCGGGACGCGAGACGGAAGCCTTTGTCCGCAAACTCGATCTGCCCTCCTCTATCGCCATAGTCCTCGTCAATGAATCCGGGGCTTCCGTTTATTCCGCCTCCGATGTCGCGCGGGAGGAGTTTCCGGATCATGATGTGACGGTGCGCGGCGCCGTCTCGATCGGCCGGCGGCTGATGGATCCCCTGGCGGAATTAGTAAAGATCGATCCAAAGTCGATCGGGGTGGGCCAATACCAGCATGATGTCGATCAAACGGCGCTCAAACTTAGTCTCGATGATAGCGTGATCAGCTGCGTCAATGCCGTCGGCGTTGATGTGAATACCGCCAGCAAGCAATTGTTAACCTATGTCTCAGGGCTTGGCCCACAACTGGCGGGGAATATTTTGACCTACCGCCGGGAAAACGGTCCCTTCCACTCACGAATGCAGCTAAAAAAAGTGCAACGCCTCGGCCCCAAAGCCTTTGAACAGTGCGCCGGATTTCTCAGGATACGCGATGGAGAGAACCCGCTCGACGCGAGCGCCGTTCATCCCGAGTCATATCACGTTGTCGAGCAAATGACCCGTGATCTTGGGTGCGGCGTGGCCGATTTGATACAGGACGCCTCCCTTCGCGCCCAGATCAGCTTAAAGAAATATCTTTCCGATAGTATCGGGATGCCGACCCTTAAAGACATTATGGATGAACTCGCAAAACCGGGACGTGATCCGCGCAAAACCTTTGAGATTTTTAATTTTGAAGAGGGCGTCCATGAGATCGAGGATCTAACGGCCGGGATGAAACTTCCCGGCATCATAACAAATGTTACGGCCTTCGGAGCTTTCGTGGATGTAGGGGTCCATCAAGACGGATTGGTGCATATCAGCCAGCTGGCGGACCGCTTTATCAAAAACCCCGCTGAGATTGTGAAAGTTCAACAACGCGTGCAGGTCACCGTGCTGGAAGTGGACCTGAAACGCCGGCGGATCTCGCTTTCGATGCGCAAGGACCCTCCGATCCCAAAGCGTAGAGAGCAGGATTAGAAGCCGGCGCGTTTACCGCCCCTCCTCACCGCTGATCTTCGGGGCCTCATACACGGCGCACGGATCGACTTCCTGAACATAATCGCCGTTCCAGTTATCCATAAAAATTTGATCAAGACGCCGGCCGATGCTCTCGCCCTCGATAATGAGACCTACATTCCGGCTCCTATAAAAATAATCCTTTTCCCAATTCCCGGTGCCGACCCAAACCGCCCGGCCGTCGACGACCAGATACTTGGCATGAACGACGCGGGCGAAGGGAATGAATCCACCCGACCATTCCGGGATCGTCATGAGCTTGACCGTGATGTGGGGCAGCGCCTGAAGGGACTGGAGGCCGTCGATCGTCCCCTTGCGCCGGCTCCAGTGCGATAGTATCAGTTGAACTGCGACGCCCCTCGCCGCGGCGCGTCGCAGGGCCGACTCCAATTCGCCGAAGTATGTCCGGTCTCGGCCCACGGTCCCATAGGTAAGGAGCTGAACGCGCACCGTCGATTGCGCGTTGTCGATGAGGTTCAAAATAAGCGGCAGGTCCCACGAAACCCCTCGGGGCAGCCAGCCTTTGGGGCTGGCGACAAGCGAAACCTCGAGTGAATCCCCCTCTTGAACAATAGAAACCGGGATGCTCCCGGGGTGCCGGGGCCGCACCAATTCGGCTCGATCGTATGCGGCCGGCGGCTGCGATACAGAGTCCGGCGGATCGGTGATTCCGCCGGCGATGCGCCAATCCAGATTAAAAACGGAGGCGAGGCCGTTCACCAATTCTGCGTTATGAAAACGCACCCCCAGCTCCTGTATATGTGTCAGCGCGCGCCAATCAAAGTTCTGGCTGCCCAGAAACGCCGTTTCGCCGTCCACAATAAAATACTTTGCGTGAAGCACACCGCCCATTGTCGCAGCGGTGTCGAGGATGCGGACTTCAATACCGGTCCGCCCGGCAAACCGATCGAGTATTTCAGGATATGTTTTGTAAAAGTTCTTCTCGGCGAGGAAACGGACATCGACACCGCGGTCCGCGGCCGCCTCAATCGCGCCAATCACATCCTCCAGGCGGCTGCCGGGAGAATCGCTGGCGTAAAACTCCGCAAAAGCCAGGCTTCTCTCGGCGCCCTGGATCATCTCAAGCCATACATCGCCAGCATCCGGGATCGCCGGATGATCCAGGTTCGTCTCAATCGGAAAACTCTCCACCAATTCCAAAGTCGGTTCCGTTCGCGCCCAGGAGGGGATGATCAGAGCCCCCCAGAGGCTCAACAGCAACATCAACGATCGCAACATCCTTAAGAAGGAACAACATATCCCGCGGGTATCATTCTGCATAGAATAAAAACCTCATTCCCCTTGTACAACGTCAATTCAATGGAGGAATCAACGGGTTCAACATAACGGCCTCCTGTCACACCCGATGAAATCCGAGCCGACAGGAGGCCTGTGCTTGAGCCAGATTCAAGAAGAATGCCGATTACTTCTCGAACATATTTTCTTCGCTGAATCCCTTGGGGATCTCATAGGTGGAATCATCAACCTTCTTCTTATCCACTGATTTGAAGTAGCTTTCGGAAACGGACTTGCCATCCATCAGCTCAATTGTCAGAACCGGAAAACCGTCGAGCTTTTCAAAACCCTGAAAGGCCGACCCCGGGCTCATGCCTTCCTGGAACATTGGGTTGGATTCCAACAAACCTTGGAAGAATTTGGACATCTTCTTGAAAACATCAAAGTCTTTTTCATCAAAGCCGGCCTTGCCCCACGGCGTCACCCAGATTTCACCGGTCTTGCCGCCATTTGCCAAAATATCGTAGCGCGTGCAGGGAAATCCGTAGATATCCTTCTTTTCTCCCGATTTCTTCATCTCGACCACCGGCATTTCCTTCTTCTCCGCCCCCGGCAGCTTTCCCTTCATCTGTTCTTCCATCATCTTTTTCTGATCTTCGGGGAGATTAGCCATCATCTCCTTCATCCCTTCCATCATTTCGCTCATCTGATCGGTCAGCGCGCTCATCGCCTCCTTATCCATGACCGTGTAAGAGCTTTTGTCCTCATTGATCAACCAGCAGAGATCCTTGTCGGCGCGGAAAATCATGTCCATATTGCCGCCGCCCGCGCCGCCCATATTGTCAAACTTCAGCTTATCCATTCCAACATAAAGAACACCGGTGGTCGCAATTTCACCATCCGGACCTGGGTTCTTTTGTTCAATTTCAATGACATAATCGGCTCTTGCGGCGCCGGTCACGATCACGAACGCCATCAAAATAAACAGTGCTTTCCTCATTGCCAGACTCCTTTTCGATGCTGACGGCTAGAAGACAATCCAGCCGGATACGGTAAACTGCTCTGTTTCACCCAGAACTTTGTAATCGACCTCTGTATAATCGAGCTGAGCCCCCATATTGGGAGAGATCCGGTTACCTGGTTTCAGACCGATCCCAATACCCCAGCTATCGATGTCGTAACCCATATTATTCTCATCGAAGATAATTCCTTTACGGAAAGAAACAATCCCCGCCCCCCTGATTTCAATGCCGAATTGATCGATAGAATCTTCGCCCTGATAAGCTCCAAAGAATACCTTCCGGCGCTCACCGGCCAAGACCGCCTCAAAAAGCGGACCGAATTGGGGATCTTCGGCTATTTTCACCTCTAATGCCAGCCCGGCCCGGTCCCGGCGTCCCAATTTAAAATCCTTGTTCTCCTGCTTCAGTGTCCCCTTGGTGGCATTTCTCAATGTCCAGCCAAAGCGGAAGGAGAGGGGGGATCCCGCCAAGGCGGAGGGGCCGGCCAGGGGAAGATCGACTATAAACTGCGTGCCGAAATCCAAGTCCCAGTTTGAGTAGTCACTCTGACTCATCCCCCCATCGACAAAAACAAGGCCGATTCCGACGCCCCACTCCATCGTCTGGGAGAGACGGGGAATCAGTTTCCGCATATTCAGGCCCGCGCCCAAGAGTCCGATCTTTTCAGAAACCGTGTAGGTGCCGTCTCCTTCAGGGTGGTCAACCGTCCGGATTGCGGATTCGAATTTGTACTGCGTCATGTGCAGGCCGACACCGAATCCCTCAAAGCCTGAGTAGCTGTCGATGCTGTACAGCTCGGAATCCTCGCCCGTGAGATAATCGTTGTCGGAGACGGCAAGCCCGCTGTATTGCGGGGAGATTCCCAAAGCCCCCATATTCCAATAGGCTCCGCTCGTTCCCTCGGCCAGCGCCGTATAAGCCGTTCCCATCGCCGCCGCCCGCGCGTCGGTGGGGATGAAACGGACTTGACCGCCGGCCAGACCCACATGCTCGAATTCTCTCGCGGCCCTTGCGTCTGGATTTGCGATGATGAGAAGGAGAGCCGAGACAAGACACCCTCTGAATCCACCGCCCTTGAAATTTACCATGCTCACCCTCCATCATCAGGGCAACGGGGCCGGTCGTTCCAATATCCGGAAGGGCCCGATACGATGGACCTCGACAAATTGCGCCTGCATCATCCGGCGCAATTTCGGAAAATCCTCGAGTCGCTCCTCGGTGCCGTGCCAGGATTCCGCCTCATAGACAATCCGCTCGACATTGTTACGGGCCAGGTCCCTCAGTATCCTCGATTCCAACGCCTCATCCCCACCCCGCGGATAGGTCAGATCCCAATGAAACCAGAGAACCGGCTGTGGCGACGGGACATCGCAAAGACCGTAGAGAATCGTGTAATCGGCCCAAACAAAAAACGGCTTTGGATTATCCCGCAACCATTGTACAAGTTGCACAAAATCCTCTTCGGAAACAACGCCGGGGCCGGGGACGGTTTCCTGCCATCGCAGACCTGATAATCCTGCAAGTTCCAACGGCGGCCGCAGCCGGGCGCCGGCCACCGGATCCTGCACGTCCCGGGACCAGCCGATCTTTAATCCCACCCATGCGGCTAGAATCCACAACACGGGGGCAATGACGATAATTACGGAATGATTCCGGCGGGGACGCACCCTGCCTAGACCAGGTTCATCGTGATGAAAACGGCAGACGAGCGATAACCCCAGCGACCAGCTGATCCCGATGAACGCGGCGGCGATGGCCCCATGATTGGCCGCGATCATCATTTCCAGGTAAGTTACCAGAGCCAGAGCCACGGCGAGCTGCGCCGCTAATGCGGCGCGTTTGGCCGAGAGACCATCTTTAACAGAACGAAAAATGCCAATGAGAGCGACGCCGCCTGCGAGGATATGAACAATCCATAGCGCCGGAGTGAAGAGAATTAATCGACTCATCTTATATTTAACGATGGCGAGATTCAGCCGGCCGGAACCGACACCAACAGGCAGATCAACAGTATAATGCCAGAATGCCCCCGGGTCGCTGAAGATAAACAACCAAAGACCGAAAACGATCGCGGCGGAGACAATCCCCAGCAAAAAGGCATCCAATGGATAAGCCCCGAGATTGCGGAGACCCGGCCGGCGGGGCGGGCCGATCCAGAGCAGGCCGGCAATTAAAAAAGCTTCTATCCCCACGGTTTGTTTCGTCAGCAGAGCGCATATCGCCGTGATCCCCGCGGCGAAGGTAATGATCGGTAAATTGCGCAGATCGGCATAGGAGGGCGCGTCCCAGTAAGAATAAATCGCCTTAACCAGCAGGTAGACCATTAAAAGAATGAAAAAGTGCCCTATCGGTTCAAACCATGGCGTCCCAAAAGGAGGGAATAGCCACACAGACGTCAATACGGCCCCTAGAAAAGCCGCGAACCGGCGGCCCGAAGTGATGATCATGAGCAGGCGGAAAGACAACAGCGCCCCGACGGCATTGAGAACGGCGGCGAGGGCGACCGTTGCGGAATAATTGACACCGAGGATTCGGAAGAAAATCCCTTGGAGCCAAAATGAAAGCGGACCGGTCGGGATATAGAAATCGGCATAGGGGATCTGCCCCTGAAAAACCCGGTAACCACCGTCGAAGAGAATTGATTGATCGAATCCAAAAAAGCCACGATGCCCGCACACCCAGGCCAGGGTGAACCCCACCGCCATCGATATCGACAACAGCGACAAATCGAGAATCCGGTTCTTTTTATGGAATCGATTCAGGGGCCTTCCTCCTTGAGATGTCTCATGAAGGTGGTTCACTGCAATGGTTCACAAAGATGATTCATGATGCCTTCAATATCCTGATGAGTATAGATATCAGAGGCCTCCCCACCTTAATATGAAAGGTGTCGCGAGTTGAAATAATAAGGCCTTTCTTAAAAGCAAACAATCGTACGGTAATAAAACTCATCACGCCGGTTATGTCCTCTATTTCCAACGATTTTCCCCTTGATCTCCCACTCATAAGATGCGAAAAATATCATGGTCGTCGTCTTCGGCTGGTCGCGGTGCGATTTCATCATCACATGCGAACGACACGCGAACCTCCGGGGATCTCAAATATAGAGGGCAGGACTTCAGGTTGGTTGGGACATAATATCGAGATGGATAAAAGCCAAAAACGCCATTTTCGGATCATGACGATCCTGATTTTCACAGCCGTCATCCTCATGGCGGCCCTCCTCGGTTCTCCAAGCCCACTCATCGCGGAAGAGTCATCCTCCCAAACCGGCATGCCGGCCCCCAACGTGCAGGGTCCGGTGAGTGTCACGGCAGAGGATAATCCCAATGACAACGGTCATGGGATTCTGATCAAATTAGTGCCGCCGACGGATGATGAATCGATTATCGCCTATGAGATCGAGCGCGGGCTCGCTCCGGGGGCGCCCGATGATCAATGGTTTCAGGTCGGAACAGTGCCGCGCGGTATGACGGAGTATGTCTATACCGATGAGGACCCGAGCCTGCAGGGTGAACCTAATCCCGCCTATGTCGCCTCCGGCGACCCGATTTATCTGCGCCTGCGGGCCCGCACGGCCAGTGGGGTGACCTCGGCCTGGACGGAGCCGGTTGCCGCCATCGCCAGAGGCAATTGGTTCCACACCGGCAAGGTCAATATCCTCGTGGCTACGCTGCTGTTTGGATTCGGCGTGGTCTATTTCATCTCCCGGGCCCGTAAGGGGAAGGCGCTTTATGTCCGCCCCATCCCCGGCCTGCAGGCCGTCGATGAAGCGATCGGGCGCGCCACGGAGATGGGCAAACCGATCCTCTATGTTCTCGGTACCGGTACGGCCAGCGACATCGCAACGATCGCGGGTTATACGATTTTGTCGCGCGTGGCCAAACGCACCGCTGAATACCAAACACCGATTCTGGTTCCGGTCAACGACCCGGTCATGCTCGCCATGGGACAAGAAGTCGTCAAAGAGGCTTATGTCCAGGCGGGGCGTCCGGATGTCTACCGTCCGGAGAATGTCTCCTATGTCTCGGCGATGCAGTTCCCCTATGTCGCGGCGGTCAACGGTCTCATGTTGCGTGATAGGCCGGCCACCTGTTTCTACATGGGCGTTTTCCACGCGGAGTCCCTCCTGCTGGCCGAGGCGGGCAGCGTGACCGGCGCCATTCAAATCTCAGGCACCGACCAGATCTCACAGATTCCATTCTTCGTCGCGGCCACCGATTACACATTGATCGGCGAAGAGCTCTATGCGGCATCGGCCTATCTGTCGCAAGAGCCGGATCAACTGGGCCCCCTCAAGGCTCAGGATTATTTTAAGGTCGCGATCGTCATCATCATTATGCTCGGCGTCCTGTCCCTGACCCTGTTTCATTGGGATGGGATCTTAAAACTCGTCTATAGCCCGGTTTAAATAAAATTATGAAAAGACAACTACCCATCTTTATTGTTTTCATCACCGGCATCATCATGGTGATTCAATTCTTTGTGCCGCATGCCTGGTCGGAATTCTTATTCACTTATGCCAACGATTTCGTGATCGTGATCGGAATCCTTGCATTACCGCTGGGTATCTTCTCACTCATGAGAGGAACGGTGAAGAAGGCGCAGAGAGATCCGAAAGAGAGGATATTCGCCCTAGCTACGATTGCCGGCTTCTTGGTTATGGTTGTTGCAGGTGTCAGTCGGGATAACTTCACTTCACCCACATCACTTCTGCAATACTCCTTCAATTATATCCTTATTCCATGCCAGGCGACGCTCTTCTCGATGCTGGCCTTCTATGTCGCCAGCGCGGCCTATCGGGCCTTCAGGGTTCGCACATGGCTGGCGACGGTTCTGCTTGTCACCGCCTTTATCCTCATGCTGAGGATTGTCCCGCTACCCGGCCCGCTCTCAGAATGGGTCGCCGCACTCGTGCGGTGGATCCTGGAGGTGCCGAATATGGCCGCGAAAAGGGCGATCATTATCGGTGTCGGCTTGGGAGGCGTCGCTTACAGCATGAAGATTATCCTGGGCATCGAGCGGGGATACATGGGCAGGGATTAATGATTCGTTTATTTGAGGAGCGTTAGATCATGGCTGATCTGCACAGTAGCAAACATTGGTACGATTATCTGCTCGGCATTGACCGGCGCTGGGTCTACGCCGTCATGGCCATCGCGGTCATCATACCGGCCATTAAGTCTTTCGACGTCCCGGTGGGGATTTCCAGCGAGGTCAGGAATGTCTTTGAATATGTCGATGGATTGAAGCCGGGCGACGTCATCCTGCTCGGCGTTGATTATGAGCCCTCCACGCTGGCCGAGCTGCACCCGATGTCCGAGGCGATATTGAGCCAGGCGTTTGAGAAAGACGTGAAGGTCATCTTGACGACACTTTCCCAGTTCGGCCCGGCAATGGCTGACGAGATCATCACACGCATCGCCCATGAGTACGGGAAAGAGCACGGGGTCGATTATACATTTCTTGGGTACAAGCCGTATCCGGCGATCACAATCCTCGCCATGGGAACAGACTTCCGCGTTCCCTTCCCGACCGACTATTATGGCACCGAAATCGACAGCATTCCCATGATGCAGGACCTTCACAATTACGATGATGTGGAGTGCGTCATCTCCATCGCCTCGGGAAATTCCGCCGATTTCTGGATTCAATACGGCAATGCGAAGTACGGCGTTCAGGTTGCGCTTGGAGTCACAGGCGTTATGGCGACCGACTATTACCCCTATCTGCAGTCGAAGCAGCTTTTCGGCTTGATCCCGGGGATCAAAGGAGCCGCGGAGTATGAAACCCTGAGGGGGAAGAAGGGTGATGCATCGCGTGCGATGCCCTATCAGGTCACATCGCACATAGCGATCCTGCTCTTCATGATCGTCGCCAATATCGGTTATGTCACTCAACGACGGGCTCAGCATAGAGCTGGGATGATGAGGTAATTATCGTGGATGCGACCTGGGCAGATTTGGCTTGGCAGGGAGTGGCTGCTCTGCTTACATTAGCGGTTTTCTCTTTTCTCTTCGGGGATAATCCGATCTATAAATTCGCGGAAAGGTTATGGGTCGGCATTGCGACCGGGTATTGGACCATGCTCCTTTACCACCAGGGACTGCATGATAAGGTGATCCTGCCGATTTTCCAGCAGCATCACTGGTATTATATTATTCCCGTCCTCATGGGAATCCTGATGTGGTTCCGGCTGTCTCCAAAACACGGCTATCTGAGCCGGTATGCACTCGGTTTTTATGTGGGTATCTCGACCGGCATCTATATTCCGCTGGCGATGAAGACCGCCGTCTTCCTGCAGGTGGAAGGCACAATCTCACAGCCGCCGCCCGGGCTCTGGGCCTCAATATGCTTCTTCCTGTCTCTAGTAGGGATCATATGCTCCTTAATCTATTTCTTCTTCTCTAAACCGCATACAGGTCTGTTCGGCGTTCTCTCCAAGACCGGAATTTATACACTGATGATCGGTTTCGGCGCGGGATTCGGTCTTACGGTCATGGGCCGTGTGGCGTTGCTGGTGCAGCGCGTCATCTTCCTCCGGGATTACGTGGTGCTGTTATGGGACAAGGTTTTCTGATCACACCATCACAGGTTTTTCACTGACGGATTTACGACCGCGGTCATTATCGGCCGCGGTTTTTCAACGAATGCCCTGTAGAAGGAGTCTTACCATGTCTCTTCCCACCCGCGAAGAAGCGCTGGCCTTGCTGCATGAATACACGAAGAACGAAGGGCTCCGCAAACACGCCTATGCCGTTGAGGCGGCCATGCGGGCTTATGCGAAAAAGTATGGCGAGAATGAGGATGAGTGGGGTCTCATCGGCTTGCTGCATGATTTCGACTATGAGAAATACCCAACAATCCCCGATCACCCGATGAAGGGATCTGAAATTCTCCTCGAAAAGGGTTATCCCGAGGATTTTCGCCGGGCGATCCTCTCCCATGCCGAGCATACCGGTGTCAGCCGCGAGCGGCTGGTGGAGAAGGTCCTGTTCGCCGTCGATGAGCTCTGCGGATTCATCACGGCGGTCGCCCTGGTGCGTCCCAGCAAAGCGGTCGCCGAGGTTGTGCCGAAATCGGTGAAGAAGAAGTTAAAGGACAAGGCCTTCGCGCGCAGCGTCAGCCGTGAGGATATCCAGCAGGGGATCGAGGGGCTGGGTGTGGAGTTCAATGATCATGTCGCCTTTGTGACCGAGGCGATGACCGGTATCGCCGCCATCTTGGAACTCGGGGGTCAAACTCCCGGCGCGTAACCGGAGTTCAACCCCCGTGGACGATATCATTTAGTAAACCGGCATTAAAACAGGCCGCCCCGTAACGCTACCGCTGAACCTCCACTCTTAGCGGCAACTCATCGAGGAATTGTTCAACCAACGGTGAATCGAGCGGCATCACATTGAACCTTCCGGCGCCCCGCGCATGGAAGGTCAGCAGGCCGTCGGGGGTCGTGGCGCCCTGATGCACCATTTCAATATCGCTGCGCCCGCCCGGGACCTCGAGCAGAACGACATAGTCACCCGGCGCCAACCCATCCACCACATGCTGCGACCACAGTTCGGTTTCACTCTCGGCGCCGATCCCATCGAGCAGCGATCCCTGTGGACCGTAGTCATACCAGACATCCTCAAGTGGATCCAGGCCCAGGGGAAGGGTCACGACAATCGGCTCAACCGAATCCTCGATTTGCAGGGAAACCGCCTGCGGATCACAGGGAATGCGGGCGCTGCCGGTCGGCTGTGATTGGCCCTTCGGCGCCGGCTCCAGCAGGACAAGGAAGCGATCTTCCCGGGAGTCCTGCACCGGTTCCATTTCCAGGCGCCACCAGCCGGCCCAGCCACTCGACACCTGTTGTTCAATCTCCCCAGGGTTCATATATTGGGAGCTCCAAGCGTAATTTTGACCGGTCCGTCTCAGCCAAAATTCATAGGAAGGATCGGAGCCGGAGCGGTTCCAGATCCCCTGGGAGTTGGCGCCGCCGATAGCGAGAATCCGCCGGCCGCTCTCAACGGCGGGGAGATGCGCGGTGATGAAGCATCGGCTGTCGCCCTTTTCCCAGTAGAACCGGCTGCCATCCTGCGTCCAAACACCGGGCGTGCCGCCGTGAAGACAGCTGTGAGGCTGCACACCACCGGACCAGGTGCCGTCGATGAGCCTCGGCATCGCCTGGTCGGGTGAATGGATGATGACCGACTTCTTCCAAGAGGAACTCGTGGCGTAGAGCCTGTCATAGACAATAAAGTATTTCCCCGCGAGAAACATGAAATCTCTCACAACCTTGTCGGCGACGGCGCCCTGAGTCCAAATCGTCGGCTTGGCCGTATTCGGGTAACCGTCGGTCAGATCGCATTCAAGGCGGCTGACCTGGCGCCCGGCTCCCATTGTACAAGCAAATTTCGTGACATGACCCATCTCGTGCTTATCGTCATAGGGATCGGCCGCCATATAGACACCCCCCCCGCCCGTTGACCCCGGCGGCGGCGCCATCATTCCTTCGCGGTGCGGCCAGCTTTCATAATGGTCGGTCTCGGCGACATAAGGCGAGTTCGGCTGATAGATCAAAATCGAATTTTCGCTGATGGGCGGCTGGTAATAGTTCCGGCAGTGATCAAACGCCGTGCCGTCATAGACACCGGTGGATGCGGTGAGGATATCACCGCCGCGGAAGACAGCATAGTGTCCGTTTGAGTAGGCGTCGTGTCCGCCGGCGATGGGCCCGCAGAGGAATGAGGCCACAATCGTGGTTTCATCCCGGCCTATCGCCCAATTCGATCGAAAATGCGTGTACTGGGAATTGCCTCCATCTTCCCAGGTCAGATCGCCGAAGTAACGTGAAAGCGGGGCATCGGTGAATGCCGGCGATTTACGATTGGTTGTCTTGTCATTCCAGAAGATCAAAACCCACGGCTCCGCCAGAAGCTGGAGCGCGTCGGTGCCGAGATGATCCCACAGACTGTCCAGGAAATAGAGTGTTTGGTTGTCATTGTTATAGTTGGCGCTTATGTAAGGATAAGAATAGAAATAGTGGCTGATGTTGCCCAGATCGGTCGCGTCACCCGTCTCATCCGACTCACCCAGATCCGCACGGAGCATATACATAACCCAATCATCGATATTGAGAAAGTGATTGGGGAACTCGCTGAAAGGATCGTGCCCGCTAATACAATCCTTGATCAGCGTGGCGGTGATGAGATCCTCCTCAACACGTTCCGCGCGGTAACCGGAATAGGTCCCGACAAAGTTCTGCTCCCGAACGCGGTAATCCTCCCACTTGAATTCGATGCAGTAGTCCATCTTGTCTTCGATGTCGTTCTGGAGCGCCGGTATATCCTCCCAAATCGTGAGAAACGCGGCCACGGCGCCGTCCATGATCCAGGGTAATTTATAATAGTGCTTGTAGTTCGTAATGTCTTCACCGGCATAGTTACAGTCATCGTATCCTGCGATCCCCTGTTTGTAGATCCAGCGGCCGTAATTTTCCAAAAGATCCGGATCCGTCTGCGATAGGGTGGCATACATATAATCGTAGGCCATGCAAAACCCCTTATAGACGGCGTTTTTGCCCCAATCGTTGGCGGCAATCGAGGCTCCGATCGCTCCGCCGTTGCGCGACCGCGCATCGAGGACAATATCCTCCATATAGCTCTTCAAGCGGGTCCGCATCTGATCCCCCAAATCGCGCCCTTGATTGAGGAGATAGACAACGGCGATGTTGGAGAGATACTCGCCGACATGCCGCGCGTCATTCTTGTTCCAGCTTCCAGTCGAACCGGTACCCGGGAGTTCCAGTTCCGTCGGCGCATCCTCCACAATGTCGAGGACACGTCCCCACTCATCCATATGCGACCGCCAGCCGCGCAGCATGACAGCCGGCTCGGGCGTATCACTGATACCCACCCGCGCGGAGATGACCGGGATATCATCCGTCGTTATAAAAAGCCGGGGATGATGAGTGGACCCATTAAAAGAAAAAGCGTCCACGCCGCTCGGACCGGCCAGTAGAACGATGGCCAATGCGGCGAGGACGATAGTACCAACCTGCTGTCGAATCAAAGATGTATTCATGGTGTACCTCATGCGATCTTGCGCCCCACATTGGACGCGCGACGATGACACGCCACCACTTCCCCAAACCACTCCGAAATGCGATGGCTGTTCCGGGCGAGATCGGCCCTTTCTTCCGCCAACCCCCAATTCCTCTCCACAACCTCCCGTCGAAAACTAATATCTGCGGCGAGTTTCCGAATCATTTGGGCTATCGACTCGGGATCGTCACCGCCAACCAGGGACCCATTCCAACCCTCCCGTATCCAGACGCGCGCGGCGTCTGAGTCTCCCACGACGGGATAGAGACCCACCGACATCGCCTCCAAGAGAGAGGCGCTGACCCCGTCATGATCGATCAGGCTGACATAGATCGATCCCTTCGACAGAATCCGGGGAATCTCTGCATGTGATATGGATCCCAGAAAGTTTACATTGTCCACACCCAGGGAGCGCGCCAGCTCCCAAAGCCTGGGTCCGTCCGCCCCACCGCCGGCCAGATCCAAACGCAGCCGGGGACGGGTATCTTTCAGAAATGACATGGCCCGGATCATCAACTCGTGCCGGTACGAACGTTTCAGCGAGCGGGTCGTGACCAGAACCACTTCTCCATCTTCTTCGTTGGGATAGGGCCGGGCTTTGAAAAATTCCCTATTTACACCCCTCGGTTGAATCAATAGCAGTCGGGTGCCCGTTTTTGAATCCGCTGAACCGCTGGGAAGGAGCGGATCGAGTTCCTGCACCCCCTCATTCCAAGGGCTCGGTGAAAGGGCCAAGGATCGCGTCCCTCGCAGCTGAAGGGCGGCGTGCGCCATATGGGGGGCCCAGCAGAGAATCCCATCCGCCTTTCTTAGCACATATCGGACGATTTTCCTCAGAGCGGGGGGGCGCTTTTCCAATCCCAGAATATCGGTACCGGTGGGAACAACCACCAAGGGGTGCCAATTGGAGAGGGCGGCAAGCAAGCCGTTACCCGTAATTCTATAAGCCACAACGAGATCGGGGTTGATTTCTCGCAACCAACGCCGCACCTGAGGCCATCGGGTGATATAGAGCGGCTTGGGCAGCAGGGGGCTGTGGCTGAGAAAATGTGTCGTGACCCCCTCCATCGGATCCTGGATGTGATGCAAAGAGAGGAGATAGATGTCATGCCCCTGCTCCACGAGGGGAGTTAGGAAGGAGCGGGTATTCGGGCTCTGTGCATCGGCTAGGAAAGCTATCCTCATGCCGTGGATACCTCCCGACCTAGATTCACCTCATGATAGAGTGACAGGAGTAATGGGAGAACCTCTGAGGGGCTGTTGCGCGTTTGGATAATCCGCCGCCCGGCTTCTCCCATGCTCTTCCGACGGAGGGCGTCGCAAGCAAGCTTGGCGATGCCTTCAGCCATCGGCGCCGCCTCATTGGGCGGAACCAGGATGCCGGCCCTCCCCTGATCCAAGGCTTCCGGTGTCCCGCCAACGCTGGTTGCGACGACGGGAATCCCCATGGCCAGCGATTCGAGAATCGCATTGCAGGAACCTTCGCGATCTGAGGCGTTGATGGTGAGATCCATCGCTTTCAGCAGCCGGGGGACATCATCTCTCCAGCCCAGCCAATGGATCCGGTCCGCGATTCCGAGCTCTACCGCCTGACACGCGATCTTCTTCCGATCCGGGCCATCGCCGATAAGGGCCAAGCGGATTTGAGGCGCTCGAATCATAGCCTGGGAAAAGGCATTGAGCAAGAGATCGTGCCGCTTCTCCGGCGAAAACGAAGCGATATGCCCTGCCATAACCGCCTCTTCGGGGAATCCCAGCTCCCGGCGGATCTCTTCCCTCGATTCCTGGATCTGAAACCGGTCGGGCACCAGAACATTGGGCAGCACCCGCACCCGGCTTGGCGGAACTCCGTAATTCTCGCAGATCTCCTCTCGAAGAGCATGGGCATTGACGATGACCATCTGGGATGACCGGAAAGTGAATCCCTCCATCCGATCCACCATCCAGGATCGTTGAGGTCTTGTTGTGACGCGTATGGAGAGGAGGGGGGGTCTTGCGCCCATCGGATAAGCGATGCGCCGCGCGATGAGACTGTAAAGATTGCCGGTGAAAAGATGGCCGTGGATAATATCCGGCTTATAACGGCGGATTTCCATGACCAACCGCATCAAGCGATGTGGATCTCCACGCCCGCGCCGTTCGAGATCGCGAACCACGACACCAAGTTCACTCAGACGTTCTTTGAAGATGCCTCCTTGGGCCAACGCGACCACGCGGTGATCGCAGGCGTCTCGGGTTCCTTTGATGTAATAATAAAGCTGCGTCTCCTGGCCACCCTGCCCAAGTTGGCTGATGACATGGAGAATCTTCAGAACCCGGTTTTCCGGTTTCTGGGCCATCTGAGTCCCATCCGCCCAAGAAAGGGGCACCTTGTCCCCCTGGTGTTAAGCAGCGCACAGTGTAAACTACTGATTGATAAGGATTCCAGGAGACGGTTATGCTTTCTCCCTGAAGCCATCATCTCCTAGAATCAGTTATCGGTGATCGGCCCAAATACCTTAGATGGAGACGGACCGGTCCGCAAAAGCCCGCTTCCACCAACAAGTAAGGGAGAGCCATCTGGGGAGTTTACTCCAAAAACTGGCCGTATGGCGACGCCAGATCCGCAGGTTTTTAGATTCCTATATCTGGGATCAGGACCTGTCGCAGAAATCCTGGTTTATCGCCTTTCTCTACCGGCAGCTGCGGGTGGGCGTCATTCTCATCAAGGGGTGCGTCCGCGGCCGGATCGCGCTGCGCGCCTCGGCCATGACCTTCACAACGCTGCTGACGCTGGTCCCGCTGCTTATTTTAACATTTTCAATCATTCGGGCCCTGGGGGGCTTCGGCGATCTGGAGATCCGGCTCGAAGGCTTTATCCTTGATAATATCGCGCCCGGCAGCCAGCAGCAGGTGCAGAGCTGGATGCTCGACTTCTTTCGCAGTGTCCGCGCCGGGACCTACAATGGAATCTCCCTCATGATCCTGCTCGGTGGCGGCCTCGGTTTGCTCGGCACCGTCGAGGGGGCCTTTAACGATGTGTGGGGAATCCATCGGGGACGGAACCTCTTTCATCGCTTCTCCACCTACACCACCATCATCTTCTTCGGTCCGCTCTTGATCGGTTTGTCCCTTTCAATGACGGCCAGCCTCAAGACATCCGAATTATGGGACGGCCTCCGCACCACCATACCGGTCGCCTCCTTCATCCTGTCGGCGTTGTTTCAGCTGATTCCGATCATCCTTACCTGCATCGCCTTTACACTCATGTATGTCATCATACCGAACGCCCGCGTCCGGGTGAGAGCCGCTCTGCCGGCCGGCTTTGCCGCAGGCGTCCTCTGGGAAATTTCAAAATGGGGATACGGCCTATACCTCGGAAGGGCGACGCATTACGGGGCGCTCTATGGTTCCCTTGCAGCGATTCCCCTATTCATGGTTTGGGTTTACTTGACCTGGCTCGTTGTCCTCTTCGGCGCCCATCTGACCTTCGCACAGGAATCGGCGGATGACATCCGCATCGAAGAGGGCGCGGTCCATGCCGGATTGAAAGACCGTTTCGCGGCCGGATTATACATTATCCTGACGGCCGCCGCCTGCCACCGCACCGGGCAGCCGCCGCCCGACCTCGCCGGACTGGCGCGGCGATTGGGCCTGCCGCTGCGGCTCTTCCGTATCGCCGCGGAAATACTGATTGAGGGGAAGCTTCTCCTCCAGGTTTCCACCCATTCCAGGGATTGGGCCCTGGTGCCCGCACAAGATCCCGAGGGGATCACTCTTCTCGGCATTTGGCACGCCTTCTGTGAAGTGCCCGAAGGGGGCGGGTGTGATGAAGGTGAAGTGCCGAAGCCCCGCAGCGGGATATCCCAGACGGATCCCCCCTGGCGTGAGGTGGAATCCCTGCTTCTGCAAATGGAATCCGCCCTTGATGGAACTTGGGGAAAGATTACACTCGCACAGTTATTGGACCGGTTACTCGTGGCAACCAATGCCATGCCCGAAACCCCCCGCTTGGTCTCCTTCCCAAAGAAGAGCTTGGATCAGGGACAGGGGCCTGTGGATTAACCCTATGCGGCAGAGCTGCCGCATAAAATAACGAGGAGGAATTTAAGATGCCTCAAGGATCTATTGATTGGCTGGAGATCCCCGCATCGGATCTCGATGCCTCTCCAAAATTCTATGAGAAGGTCTTTGGCTGGAAGATAATGCGAGATGACAAATGGCCTGATTTCCCCATGTTCAAGGACGCCGGCGGCAAGATGAGCGGAGGATTCTCCAAACAGGCCAAACCCAACACCGAGCCGGGAATCTTGTTGTACATCACCGTGGATGATATCGATGCGGCGCTCGCCAAGGTCAAGGCAAACAAAGGGACGCCCGTTCAAAAGAAGACAACGATTTCCGAGGAGGTCGGCTGGTGGGCGTCGTTCAAGGATCCCGGCGGTAATACAATGGGGTTATTCCAGACCGTGAAGCGATAGAACCGCTTATCCGCGCGCTCCCCTTAATGACCACGGCTTGATGGCTGCCGCCTGATAACCGCCGCTTGATAGCTGCCATTTGATAAAGGGTATAAATAACAAAAACGAAAAAAGACCCCGGTCCTTCAAAAGAAAGACCGGGGTCCACGAAACACCCAGAGGTTGCAGCAATAATACGTATGATCTCTCCCCAGGCGCTCGAATCGTTGAAAAGGATTCAATGATGTTTTTTATATAGGCAACTTCTAAAACCCTTCCCAGCAACATCAGATACTAGCACACCATCGATTGAAATTCAATTGAAAAGCGGTGGATTTAATGATGATTTAACCATATTAGATGTGTTGAACATTCTTGATCCACTAACCGCGTTAGACTTATGCGCTTGCCTGTAAGCATTCACGGCTATTTTTGTTGGGTCATCCCATTCGAAAGATCTCAGGGAGACGCCATGCCTCTTGACCTGCCCCGCACGGCCACCGTAAGGTGTTGACATGATTACCCTTCGTACCTACATCTTTTTGGATTCTCTGCAGCCCCAACTCGCGGCCCAAATCGGGACCGTCTCCCGGGGTTTTTTACCGATCGCCGGGATGGCATCGCTGTATGTTGAGATCGCGCCCGGGATCGCCATCAATCGCGTGATGGACATCGCCCTGAAAAAGACCCGTGTCCAGCCGGCCGTCCAGGTGGTGGAGCGGGCCTTCGGCGTACTCGAGCTTCATCACCAGGATCAGGGAGAAGTCCGCATGGCGGGGGAAGCCATCCTCAATGCTCTGGATCTCGAAGAGGCGGATCGGATGAAACCGCGGATGGTCTCAAGTCAGGTCATCCGGGCGATTGAGCCGTATCAGGCGCAACTCATCAACCGGACCCGCTATGGCTCGATGATCATTCCGGGGCAATCTCTCTATATCCTTGAAACGGAACCGGCCGCCTACTCCGTCTTTGCCGCCAATGAAGCGGAGAAAGCGGCGCGGATCACCTTGATCGATGCAAACCCGATCGGCGCCTTTGGAAGGGTCTATCTCGGGGGACCGGAGGCGCAAATCGATGCCGCCGCGGAAGCCGTGGAAAAGGCCTTATCTTCAATTTCGGGCAAAGAAATTCCGGGTCGATAAAGAGAACTGATTAAGATTAATCAAACCATTTCATCGCCCGCAGGATCTCTCCCTCATCGCGGGCCGCCATGAGTTCCTCCAGAACAGTCGTCGTCGTAATGGCTTCTGCAATCCGTCTGTAGATCGAGAGGTAGAGCTGATCGTCATGCGGCGGGGCGACAAAACAGAGAAAGATGTGTACGGGGTCTTGATCCAACGCGTCAAAATGGACTCCGGCCGTGGATCGCGCCAGACCGAAGAGAAATTCACGCGCTTCCCGCGTACGAACATGGGGAATGGCGAATCCCCGGCCGATCCCGGTGGTCGCTTTTCTCTCACGGTTCTGGAGATCGCGCAGTAACCGGGTTCTGTTCCCCACCCGGCCCGATTTGTCCATCAGATCGGCAAGCTCCTTCAGAACAGAATCTTTAATATTCCAGATGTAGCGATCCCGGATAGACGCATCTTCCGGTTCCGGAGGGTTCTCCGTTTCCAGCTCCATGAGGATCATTTCTGATTTAAGCAACCGGCCAAGATGCATTATTCTGCGGATCCGCTGACAAGCGGATCATCCCCCCCCGAGAAAATGTTGACACGTTTATTAGCGTATGGGGGGAGACCGCCTTTCGACAAGGGCAAATCTTCGAAATTCAGGCAGAGTCTTGCCTTATCTGAAGAGAACAGGACTTCAATCTCGTCGGCAACGCAGAGGAGTTCCTTTTCCCAAATACCCCCCGAGCCTGTATCCTCCTTTTGAGGGGAATTCCGGGGGGAAAGATCATGATCGACCTAAGGGGAAGCAAAGCTTTGGTCACAGGCGGATCCCGGGGGATCGGAGCGGCCTGTTGCCGTCTTCTGGCCCGTGCCGGATGCGATATCGCGGTCCATTATCGAGAGCGTGTCGATGAGGCGCGGCGGCTGGCCGAAGAGATCGTGGCGATGGGCCGCCAGGCCCTGACCATTTCAGCTGATATTTCCGACCCGCAGCAGGTCCGCCATCTGGTCGGTCAGGCGGCGACCGAACTCAATGGATTAAACATTGTTGTCGGCAACGCGGGAATTTGGAAAGGAGCCGCGGTCGCAGAGATGACTAACGCCGAGTGGGATGAAATGATCGGCATTAACCTCTCGGGCCTCTTCTATCTTTCCCGCGAATCGATCCCACATCTTCGATTGGCCGGCGGCTCGCTGATCTTCATCGCCTCCACCGCCGGCCAGCGCGGCGAAGCGGGCCACGCCCACTACGCGGCCAGCAAGGGCGGCGTCATCGCACTGACCCGGTCTCTGGCGGTTGAACTCGCGCCCGCTAAGATCCGCGTCAATGCCGTGTCTCCCGGGTGGATCCGGACCGATATGACGGAAGCCCTTCTGCGGCCCGACCGGATCGATGAATCGTTAAAGGAACCGATTCCTTTGGGACGACCGGGTGAGCCGGAGGATGTCGCCGGACCGGTCGTTTTTCTGGCGTCCCCCTTGGCCCGGCATATTACCGGCGCGATCATCAATGTCAACGGAGGCGCCGTCTTGGCATAGATCCGTCCTTGACGCTTCGGCCTTTGGTAACCAAGGACATTCACGCGAATAAACTTCAACACGTCCGCAAAAAAACGTAAGATTTCCTCGAAACCCATCGCGGCCTGCTCTACGATATCCTGTCGCACCCTGAAAGGAGGCATGACGATGGACATGCCCGAGAGCCCACTTGATCTTGTCGTTCTCTCCGACCTCGCGCCGCATGCGATGAAACCGCATCCACCGCGTTTACGGCGGATGGATAAGGAGGAGCTCGCCGATTATTTCAAGGAACTCTCCCCCTCTTGTCCCGTCGCGGCCACATGGTCTCAAAGCCCCGGCCCCACGGTGGTTGTTCCTTTCGAAGATATTCGCGCCCTCAGACCCGAGGGGATCGCCCTAAAGAGCCCGGCGGCGGCTGAACTCATGCGCCTGCGGGGGCTCATCGACGGATTGAAGAAGGGCATCATCCCCCTCTCCATGGTGAAGGAGCAGTTGAAGGAACTGAAGGGACCGCAGGAACTGGTTCTGGCGGCGCAGGAAGCCCTATCAGGAGGGGCCGATCCCGATCCAGCGACGACACCCTCGCCGGGAGATGACGCCCGGCAGGCGCCGCCCATGCCGGGTCTTCCCCGCCCTTCGGGTGATCCCCTCGAAAACCTCCTCAATATGGTGGACATAGACGCACCTCCCGCTGATCCCGAGAGTTCAGCGGCCTCACGGGGATTGGATCGCATCATCAGGGAGCTTATCGGCGTCGCCCGCTCCAGCGGCAATCCCTCTTCCAAAGTCATGGACCGGCTTCTCTCAGATATCGATGACGCCATCGGATCGGTCCTGCGCGGGATCCTTCATTCATCCCCCTTTCAGGCTTTGGAATCGTCTTGGCTCGGACTTCGTTTTCTTGTGCGCCGGATCGACTTCCGATCCGGCGTCCGGCTGCACGTTGTTGCAACCCCGCGATCGGATCTGGAGTCGGCGCTGCAGAAGACCGTCTTCCCGTTCACCGACGGACAGAGAGAGGAAGGCCGGACACCGGTCGTGATCCTCGATTACGATTTCGGCGCCGACGATCTCCCCACATTGCGGAAGCTCACGGAAATGGCGGCGGAGCGGCGCGTTCCGGTCATCACTTCCATGACACCGTCCATCCTCGGCATGCGCTCGATTGAAGAGATTCACGACTCGGCCGAGCCGACCGAAAATCTCCCGGAGCCCGAGTGGTCCCAATTCCGCGAGACCGATGATTCCCGCTGGTTGACCACGGCCATGAACCGCTTTCTTCTTCGCCTCCCCTATGGCCCGGAGGGTGACAGGGTGAAGGGCTTCACGTTTGAGGAGAACCCGCCGGAGGGGGATCCCGCCTATCTCTGGGGCCGCCCCGGATGGATCCTGGGTGTGCTTGTCGCCGGCAGTTTCGCAACAACGGGATGGGGAACGATGCTGACCGGACCGGGGGGGGCGGTTGTTGATGATCTTCCCGTTCACCTCACAAAACGCCGGGCCGGCGATCTTATACAATGCCCGTTGGAAACTCTTCTTTCAGAGCAACAACTCCTGCTGCTGTCGCTTTCCGGCTTCACAACCCTGGCCACAGGGCGCCAATCGGATCAAATCTTCCTCATCACCGTCCCGACATTGTACAAATCCGATCATACCACCGCCTCAAAAGAGCGGCATAGGGACGCGCGGCAGGCGACACTTCCTTATCAACTCATGCTGGCTCAGATCACCGCGCTGGTGGACCATCTCTATCGTTGGATCGACCGCCGCAGCGCCGCGGAAGAGATCGGACGAACGCTCGCGAAGGGACTTCAATTCCTGATAGAGGGTCCCGGGGAACCCTTTGTCGAGATTTCATCAGGTGTTCTCAGAGACGACCCCGGCGGGAGCGAGTCCGTTGCCTTGAGAATCATACCGGTTGGCGGGCCCTTGAGAGGTCTTCCGGATATCTACATGGAGATGTCCATCACCCGGTAAGGTGACCGTTTCAGCCTTGTGAGGAAGCGGTTCAAGACCGGATCAGCGGGGCGCAGGCTTTAACAAGGAGCGACTTCATGAAATGCCAGGCTTGGAGAATCCTTATTGTCGCCGATCTCGGCGTTGCCTCTTCGAAGCCGATTGTCTGTGACACGGCGTATGACTGGATGAAGGCGCTGCGTCCGGAGATTGAAATAAAGCCGCCGAAGGGGAATCCCCGCACAGAACCGGTTCGATTGAATCCGACTGATCTTGAAATGTTAAAGCCGGATAATTTCATTAAAAATTTGGAGCCCGCAGGTCCCGTCGACGCCGCTCTTCTGGATGCTATACTTCACGACCCGGCCTTCCAGCGGCTGGAATCGGCTGTATGCGGTATCAGCACCCTCAAAACTTATTGTGAAGCCTCCTGTTCGGTTGAGATCGTTTCGACCCCCAGGAAGGATCTCGCCGAGAATTTCCGCTCCGCTGTCTTTGACTACATGATGCAGGACGCCTCAGCCGGCGATCCGTACAGTCTTATCCTTTTGGATTTTGACTTCACGCACCAAGCCGCAAGCCTTGCCGCCCTGCGGGATATCGCAAGAATGGCAAAGGTGATGCAGGCTCCGATCGTGGCCTCGGCGTCACCCGGATTTTTTGATTTCAGGTACATGGCGCATGTCTCCAAGCTGGGCGATCTGACATCGCGCTTGGTCGACTCGTCCCATCTCGGCTGGATTCAGTTCCAGGCGACGGATGAGGCGCGCTGGACGGCCCTGACCATCAATCGATACCTCCAGCGGGCGCCGTATCAAACGGAGAATTACACAGAGACGGTCAAAGAGGCTGAGCCCGAGAGCTTTTTATGGGGACGGGGCATCTATCTGGTGGGATCTGCAGTCGCCCGTAGTGTTAAAGAGTACGGCCATGCCCTGGCTATCTCCGGCGGACAGGGGGGGATGTTTGCCGGGCTGCCGGTCCGGCCGTATCCCGTGGCGGCGAACGAGAGTGTTCCTCTGGCGGCGGAGACGGCCCTGGAAGAGATGAAGGTCCTGGAGCTCTACCGGGCCGGCTTCATACCGGTATGGGGCAAATTGCGGAGTGATACAGTCGCCCTGCCGATGATGGTGACCACTTTCCGCATGAGGCCGGGAACATTAACATTAGAAGGGACCCTTCCGTACCAGCTCACAGCGGCGCGGCTGGCGCAATGCTGCATCCTGCTGCTGGATCATCTCCCCGCCGGGGGACCTGAAGAGACGGCTGAGTTCATCCGCTTGGAATTGACAACGCTTCTCGGGGAGCTGGCCGGTGAGCAGCCCGATAAGGCGGTTCAGATCGAGGTACTGCAGGAGGAAGGCCAATCCCCGGCCGCTCATGTCATGATTCACCCAAAGGTAACGCTCGAGGGCAAGCCTCTGGAGTTTGAATTTATGCTGCCGCTGAGGGGGTGTTGATCGATGGCCTCCGGGAGGCCTGCCGGAGATTCGCCGGAGAGATACCGGAGTGGCGCTGGAAAGGCGCGGGAGGTTCACATGATCACCATACTTATCGGCTCCATCGTTCTTTGTCTCCTCTTCGCGCCGTTCGCGCACGCGGAGGATCTTCCCGTTTTCGACAAGCTCTGGAACTATGACAAACCGGATGAAACCGAGAAGGCGTTCCGAGAGATCCTGCCCCAGGCCGAAGCATCGGGAAACCTTGCTTATCTCCTGCAATTGAAAACACAGATCGCGCGAACACTCGGCCTTCAGCGGGAATTTTCACAAGCCCATGATCTCCTTGATGAGGTGGAGAAGGCTCTCACAACGGATCTCTCGGGTGACCGGGCGGGTGACCGGGCGGGTGACCTCTCCGTCGCCTGGATCCGTTATTTTCTTGAGCGGGGGCGTCTTCTCAATTCTTCGGGCAACCCCGAGGCCTCGCGCTCCTTCTTTCTGCAGGCCTGGGAGTTGGGGCGGAGGACTGGAAACGATTTCTATACCGTCGACGCCGCCCACATGATGGCGATCGTTTCGCCGTCCGAGCACCAAATGACGTGGAATAAAAAGGCATTGGAGATCGCTGAAGCATCCGAAGATAAACGCGCGCGAGGATGGCTGGGATCGTTGTACAATAACATGGGATGGACCTATAACGATCTCGGCGAATATGAGAAGGCTCTCGTGCTTTTTGAAAAGGCCTGGGAGTTTAGAAAAGACCAAGCGGATGCCGGCGGCGCGCGCATCGCGAAATGGTGCGTCGCGCACGCACTGCGCAAAATGGGCCGGATCGATCGCGCGTTGGAGATGCAACGGGAGCTCGAAGAGGAGATCCTCGCGGAGGGCGCCGACCCTGATGGTTTTGTCTATGAAGAGATCGCGGAATGCCTCTATGAGACGGGCCGGCCCGAGGAAGCGGCGCCCTATTACCGAAAAGCCTATCAACTGCTCAAAGAAATCCACTGGGTGGCGCAAGGCGAGCCCGAACGCCTGGAGCGCCTCAAGCAACGCGGCGGCTGAGGAAACGGCTTAGTCTTGCGGCCCAACCTTGACGAGCCGCAGCAGATTCGAGGCATGCGGCAGGGTCGCATCTCCAGCAGCTAAGACAAGCGTGTCCCCTTCGCGAATCCATCGTTTTTGACGTAACAAGCGAAGACCATTGCGCATCATCTCGGCGACATCCGCCGCGCGCGGCAATATGAGTGCGGTCGTATTCCAAGCCAAACACAATTTCCGCTGTGTTTCCTCATGCGGTGTCAGGGCGAGGATCGGTGTCGCCGGACGGTGGCGCGTTATATAGGGAACGGTGCGGCCTGTCAGGGTAAAGACAACGAGCCGGCGGGCTCGCGAAAAATCAGCCAGATCGACCGCGGCCCGGGCAATGGCGTGTATCGGGTCCTTGGGATCTTCCCACCCTCCCAAAGCATACGAATTAAAGTCCCGCATTGTGTCCTCAAGCCATACCTGGTCAGCTTCCGCGGCGATGCGGGAGAGGAAATGCACTGATTCCACGGGATACCGTCCAACGGCCGTCTCCGCGGAAAGCATCAAGGCGTCTGTTCCATCCAGGATGGCATTGGCAATGTCCGAGACTTCCGCCCTCGTCGGCGTTGGATTCTCAACCATCGATTGCAGCATCTCCGTCGCCGTTATTGTATAAACACTTCGGGATCGGGCGGCCTGCAAAATCTTTTTCTGCCAGGAGGGCACCTTTTCAAGAGACAACTCAACACCCAGATCGCCACGGGCGACCATGACACCATCCACTTCCTCCAAAATCGCATCCAAGTGTTCCAGCGCGGCCGGTTTTTCCAATTTTGCGATGATAAGGGGCATTTTGACGGCGGATCCCTGCTTTATCCTCCGGGTGAGAAGCCGTTTCAGACGGCGGATATCATCCGGCGACTGAACAAAAGAGAGCGCGACAAAGTCCGCCCCCTGAGCAACGGCGAAGGCGGCGTCACGGCCGTCTTTTAGCGTGGGAGCCTTCAGGGATGTCAACGGTCCAGGAACATTGACTCCGGCATGTTCCTTTAACAATCCTTCCCGGAGGACTTTCGCGTACAATTTGCCTTCTGTTTTTTTCTCAACGCGCAGTTTGAGACGGCCGTCATCCAGCAGAATATGATCTCCCGCCGACAGGTCCTGCGTTAATTGTGGGGAATCAACGATAATATGCCCGGGCCGGCTGACGGCCTGACGTTTTCCCCTGCCGGAATTGAAACTCATCTGGATCGTTTCACCACGTTTGAGGAGGATGGTGCCGCCACCATCGTTCAGGCCGGTGCGGACTTTCGGCCCCTGAAGATCGACCAAAATCCCCACGGGACGACTCAGATGTTCCGCCGCCGCCCGCAGACGCTTCATCATTTGGGCATGCTGGTCATGAGTTCCATGCGACATATTGAAACGGAAAATATTCACTCCAGCCGAAATCATCCGCCGTAAGACGGAACTCTCGCTGCTGGCGGGGCCCAAGGTGGCGACGATACGGGATAGGCGGTGCTGTGACATAGGGATCCTCCTATCCGGCCATGATAGGAGTTCCATTGAAAAATAAAATATAAAACGAGGGCGGCCGCTGGAGCCGCCCTCGTAATGAGAGCCGATCTTGATCGCTCTTTCGCTGCCTCTACCGTGTCAGGATAAGTCTCCCGGAGGGTTTGAATTCATCCGTTGTCAGACGATAGAAATAGACGCCCGACGCGACCGGGCGGCCGGCATTATCGCGGCCGTCCCACTTGATTGAGTGGAGACCCGCCGGCTGTTGCCCCCTTGCGAGGGTTCGTATCAACGAACCGTCGGGGGCGAAGATCTGAAGATCCGCTTTCCCGCTCTTGGGAATCGCGAAGCTGAGGGTCGCCGCGCCCGCCGCGGGATTCGGGAAAGCCCGCACCATTGGCACGGATGAGAGCGCCGGTTCGGGCGCATCGATCGTGTCATGGAACCAATCCAGAATTCTTCCCATCAACAACCGCCGGTCATCGGCATTGTTGATCCCCTCATAACCGAACCCGAGATAAACGACCCGGTGCACCGGGGTGATCGCTTTGATCCCCGCGGTATAATTTGAATTGTCATAGAAGAGGATCGGCGATGCCCATTGGTCGTATGGAACGATGGCGTCGGGGTACTCATTGTTGTTGGCGCCGTCGCCGCCGAGCAGATTGAGCGTTACTCCGTCGCCGATGGGATCATTAACTTTCCCGGTCAAGGTGTTCCGATTGGTGTCATCGATCAGATAATTTGTGTGGAGGTATTGGCGATACCAGGTGATCGCTGATCCGCCCTGATCCCAAGAATCCCAGCCCAAATCCTGGCCCGAAATGAAGAGTTTTCCACCGCCGTCCAGATAAGCCCCAATGGCGGCGCGGTCGGCGTTGACCAGAGTTGGGAATGAGAATCCGATCTGCCATGACACAACGTCAAAATGTGAAAGATCGGCGCCGGTCGGCGCGCCGAGGTTTCTGTCATAGACGCCGTAGGTCGCCCCGTAGAATTCCAGGGCGTCCTTTTGATATTCCTCATAGGTGTCGGCGCCGTCATCGTCGACGAGAAGAACATCCAAGCCGTTGGATGTTATATAATTGTAACGAATCTCTCTCTCAACACCGGGAAGATTTGCTGACGTCAATACGATTTTGGGCATCGCATAACCGGGGCCGGCCGACGTCAGCTCCAGGTGGAATACCCGGCTTTCCCCGTTGTTTAGAGTGAGATCGACATAATCGGTATAGCTGTTGACACCGTCGGTGAAGGTGCAGGTCCAGCCGGCGGGGAGAGTGCCCGGATCAAGGGTGACCCGGATGTCATCCGACCACAACCCAAGATTGAAAACCGCAAAATTCTCAAAGCTGAATCGTGCATCCGACGGGCCCACGACCGCGCGGGCGCCTTTCGCGTAAAACCGGAGAGAGTAATCCGGTGCCTGGCGGTTGCTGGCCGATTGAAGAATCGATCGGTCGTCATCATCCTGGATGATAACCGCCACCCAGAGCTTGGCCGTATCCCATCCCAGATCCATATCGAAAGATTGTACAACATTCTGAATCTGGCCCAGTGTGCCGACGGTCAGGGCGATATCGGGCGCAATGTCTCTTGTGAGATCGGTATAGTTTGCAGCAATATTAACATCATTTTCTAAAAGCAGGGCGCGGATATTAATATTGCCGATATCCGCCAATGTCTCCATCACCTCGACGTCAAAATCAATATCGCCCGTCACAAAGTTCACGCTGTTGATCGTAATCTTGAAGGGCGAAGGCACGGCGATCCCGTTGGCGACTGGCGCCGCATAACTGGCGCCGGTAGCGATTGTGGCGCCGCCCCCGACGACATTCAACGTGCCCTGGAAAATCACTGTAGGAAAAGACCCAACCCCATAGTAACCGCTGATTCGCTCATTCGTCTCGGTGGTGCCATAATCTCCGCTGGTCGCGTAGTAACGAACCGAAGTAAACTCATTGGTGTCATAGACACTCTTCATTACATCGAGACCAGCATAGGCATCCGGACAATAGCCGCACCAGGTGGCGGTGCAATCCTCCGCGATAACACCCATGGGGTATTGCGCTGTCGCACCCGATGTGAAAACGATGAGTGCGGCCACCAAGAACCGGATAAACAATGTCATACATCCTCCCCTTATGGGATCCCGCCGCCGGCCGGGGAGCCCCCGCGGGACCAGTTGGTTGCTGCGACGTTTTTGCACAGGCCTCTGAGGCAGTCCTCATCAGAACCCCCTCTTAAATCATACTTAAGTATAGTGGATGTAGGCTTCAGCAAGAAGGCCTAATCTCGAACGAGAGGGCCGGGTCTCTGCGCTTGGACGGATCTTTCTGTTTCACGCGGTGATGTTAGTCACTGTCGGAATCGGCGACACCTCCACCCATACCGACCTGAGCTTCCGATTCCTGAGATCGCGGCCCCATCACCATGGTGGCCAGCGTGTACTGATCCAGGACCGCTGAAATATTCTCCCGCACCTGCAACATGAGAAGACGGATCCAGCAATTCTCGATCTCATGGGGACAATCGCAGAACTTCTTATGATCCATCTCCACACTTGCGCACAGCAGGGGCGCCAGCGGACCCTCCACGGCGCGAATAACATCGCCGACAGTGATCTCCTCCGGCGGGCGTATTAGGGAGTATCCCCCGTCCTTCCCCCTTCTGCTCATTAGCAAACCGCTCTTTCGCAGAAGTGAAAGAATCTGCTCCAGATACTTCAGAGGAAGTCCCTCCTCGCGGGATAGGTAGGCAACTGAAAGGGGCTCTTTGCCATAGTCTTCCGCAAGATGCCTGAGAACTCTCAGTGAATAGAGACCTTTATTAGATAGTTTCATATCATATAACTCCTATATTACTTACAGGATATCAAGTAGGGTTTTCCCTGTCAAGGAAATCAACCACATTATTCTGGGGTATTTACCCGACCGGCCTGGGAAGGTCCCTGCAAAGTCCTTATTTGACATCCGCTTCCGAATCCATTTCTCTCTGGGAAGGAGAAATCCAAAGGGGGCCTTGATATGAGAAACGAGCGTATCCACGCCCGTCTATTAGAGTTCACTGAAGCCTTAACGAAGACATATGCGGCCGGACCCGTCCCGGGGCACAATATCGCACCGCGCTGTGCGCTCCCCTCACGATCAGTCGTGATCTCGATTTTGCGCCGCCTCTTCGAGGTCTTCTTTCCGGGTTTTTTCGGCAAGCAATATCTGACCAGGGAAAATATCAATTACTATATCGGCGCCCTCCTGGATGAGATTTCAGAAGATCTCGGCAATCAGATCTATTCCGCCGTTCGTCATCAGGATCCTTCGAACACGGATGACAAGGTAAAATACCGTTCCTACTCGGAGGATTGCCTGGTCCGGCTTTTCGAGCAGCTCCCGGAGATCCGCCATAAACTGATGCTCGACACGCAAGCCGGTTTTGACGGCGATCCCGCCGCCAAAACCTATAACGAGGTTATCTTCAGCTATCCGGGACTTGTCGCCATTTGCACGTACCGTGTAGCCCATGAGCTGGAAATTCTGGGTGTCCCCCTATTACCCCGTATCATGTCCGAATATGCACATTCCAAGACCGGTATCGATATCCATCCCGGCGCGACAATCGGCGAGAGGTTTTTTATCGACCACGGCACCGGTATCGTCATCGGCGAAACTTCAATTATCGGTAACAATGTAAAACTCTACCAGGGCGTAACACTCGGCGCTTTGAGTTTTCCGAAAGATGAGCGCGGCAAACTCATACGGGGACTCCGCAGGCATCCACAGATCTGCGACAGCGTGGTCATCTATTCCGGCGCCACCATCCTCGGCAATATCACTATCGGAGAGAAGAGTGTCATCGGTGGTAATGTTTGGCTGACTCAATCCGTCCCGCCGAATACGAAAGTACTCAACACACCGCAACTTCCTCAATTCCGCCCACAGGGTGACTCTAAAAAAGGGACGGATTCAAAACCCGATTCCAGTCCTGAGACCCCGGCGTAATAATGAGGAAGGATCCGCGGACGCTTCTGGTCGCCGCCATAGTCTTCAATATCATTGTTGTCTTTGTTCTCCTGCCTGCCGTTAAAGATCTTTATCCCTACATCAATATCGATACCTTTCCCGATCATTATGAAAAACTCGCAATGAACCTGGCCGAGGGTAATGGTTATCGATTCTATGCGGAAACGTCTGCGACCATGGGCCGGACACCCGGGTATCCTCTGATTCTTGCCCTTGTTTTTCTTCTCACCGGCAAGAGTCTCTTCGCCGCAAAGCTGATTAATTTACTCTTCGCTGTGGCAACGGCTTATATGATCCGAATCCTTGTCCGTGGTTTTTCGCACAGCAAACTCGTGATGTATCTGACACCTCTATTCTTTTTGCTTCATCCCGCGACCCTTCTGGCAGAGACGAGAGGAGGGCCCGAGATCGTCCTGGCCTTTTCGATCACCCTCTCTTTGAATCTGCTGTACCACGCCATCAGGACCGGACGGGGAAGGGATCATTTTCTGACCGGTCTCGCCCTCGGCGTCTCTACATTGATCAAATCGACAACGCTGCTCTTTCCTTTTGCCTGGCTGGTCTTCTCGCCTCTCTTTCGAAAAGCCGGATTAAAGCGAGCTTGCCGCGGCGCCCTCCTTATGATTCTCGGCCTGTCGGCGGTTCTATCCCCATGGATTATCCGCAATGCCCGAGTCTCCGGAAAATTTGTGCCGACAATGACCGTTGTCGGCATGTCGGCGAGCCAAGGACTTGCCATCTGCAAAAACGCCGTTCTCCTGAAACCCTGGACTGAAGGAAATTATACCGGCCGCGGGATGAATGAGGCGGCTTATGCGGGGCTGCAGGAAGCTGCGAAACTGGGTTACAAGTGCAAGGGGCGGTATTTTATCTTTTTCTATTCGACCCATGATGAGATTGAGTTCAATGCTCATCTTCTTGACCAGGTGATCGATGAATATAAACGCTCACCACTCCTTCTGTTAAAATGTCTCTGGGTCAATCTGTTCAACTTCTGGTTTGCCGGCGTCACCATCCTGGCGACCCTCATCAACATGCTGATACAAACACCGCTGATGGTTTTCGCCGCGATCGGGGCCGTGCGATACATCAAATCGGCCAGGTCCGAGCTGGTCATGCCCCTGGTTCTGTTCATTGGATACTATGTCGCCGTCCACATTCCCATCCTCGCCATTGCCAGGCACTCCCTGCCCCTGATCCCCATTCTGGCGGTCCTGGCGTCGGGTTTATTGGAACACTTCCAATCAAAGTTCTCTTGAACCTATACTGTACTGGCAAAGGGGTAAGGAGACGATGATGACGGACCCACGATTCGACTTGCCTTCCAGCGTCCTCTCCCGCCGGGAGTTCCTCCTGAAGACCTTGAAAGGAGGGCTGATCGCCGGGGGCGCCGGCCCGCTTCTGTCACCACTTCTGTCTCAGATGCTGCCACCCGCCCCGAAATTCGAGTTTCTTCGATCCGGCGGGAGCGCCGCGTGGGCGTCCGACGGATGGGAGGATCTGCTGCGCCTCGCTCCCACAGCCCGATATTGGATCTCGTCAGACACGGATGGCGGGATCTGCCGCTCCTGCCATGCGGCGGATGACCGGTCCGCCCCGACCCCGCACCCTCATAAAGAAAGGATCATTAAATGTCTTCTCTGCGCCCAGGGTTGCCTGATAAAGGAAGGCGATCGCGGCCGGTGCCGGGCAAGGATCCATATCAAGGGTGAGCTTCGCAGCCTTGTCTACGGCCGCCCCGTTTCGGTGCATATCGATCCAATCGAAAAGAAACCCCTTTATCATTTTTTGCCGGGCTCACAGGCCTTCTCTATTTCAACGGCGGGATGTCCGCTCTCTTGTAAATTCTGCCAGAACTGGGAACTTTCCCAGGCTCGGCCCGAGGATTTCGATGTTCCTTATACCCCCCCTCGAGAAATATCCGCTTCCGCTGAGCGGAATAACGTCCCGGTGATTGCCTTCACATATAATGAGCCGACGGTTTTTGTTGAATACTTCACCGATATCGCCCGGGATGCGCGGCGTTTGGGGCTCCGCTCAGTGTTGATTAGCTGCGGATTCATGATGGAGGATCCCCTGGCGGAAATGTGTGATGCCCTGGATGCCATCAAGATCGATCTCAAAGGTTTCAGCCGCGACTTTTACCGTAATGTCTGCGGCGCTGAGTTGGAGCCGGTTCTGCGCAGCATACGCCAGGTCGCCAAGAGCGGAACGCATCTGGAAATCGTCAATCTCGTCGTGCCGACCCTGAACGATTCCGATGCCATGTTAAATGACTTAGCGGATTGGGTTGTGAATGAGGCCGGCCCCGATGTTCCGGTCCACTTCACTCGGTTCCATCCGGACTTTCAAATGCGCAATCTGCCCCCCACACCGGTCGCCACACTGGAACGCGCCCGGGAGATCGCCATCGGCAAAGGGATACGCTACGCCTTTGTGGGCAATGTCCCCGATCATCCGGGTAACAACACATTTTGCCCCAAGTGCGGCAAAGCCGTCATTGAGCGCAAGGGATTTTTTATTTTGAAGAATCACATGACCGGAGGGGTGTGCGGGTACTGCGGGGAGCCGTTGGCGGGAGTTTGGTCATGACCGCCGGGAGCAGCGAGGAAAAACAATGAAATTCAGAGTGATGGCAGGGCTGTTTATTCTGGGTCTTTCAATGGGAATCTTGTGGCCCTATCACGCCTCTTCCGGTGAGGGCGGGATTCGCCCCCCAGCTGTTGCCGGAAAGTTTTATCCCGATGATCCTGAAAAGTTGGGCCGCGCCATCGACCTCTATTTAATGGACGCCAAACCGGCCACCGGCCTCAAACCGATCGCCCTGGTCGCGCCCCACGCCGGTTTCACTTTCTCCGGTCAGATCGCCGCCGACGCCTATAAACAAGCGCAGAATCATGATTATGATCTCGTGGTTATTCTGGGAACAAACCATACGGCGCCCGGTTTTAACGGCGTCTCCCTCTTTGCCGGGGAAGGATACCGGACACCCCTCGGTGTGGCCGCCGTCGAGCAGGCCCTGACACAGTCCCTCATTTTGATGGATGACGATTTCACATCAAAACCCGAAATACATGCGAATGAACATTCCATAGAGGTACAGATCCCATTCATCCAACGGATATTCCCCGGCCGGCCGATTATTGCGGCCATTGTCGGCAGGCCGGATCCAGATCTTTGCCGGCGTTTCGGCGCCGCCCTGGCTTCCGTGATACGGGACCGGAACGCGTTGATTATCGCCAGCACAGATCTTTCACATTACCCATCCTATGACGACGCCATCGCCGTGGATCATGCGACACTGAAATCGATGATCAGCCTGGATCCCGCGGCGGTCAGAATTAGTATACTTGAACAAAAACAAAAAAATTACCCAAACCTATCCACCTGCGCCTGCGGCGAGGGGCCGATTCTTGCCTCCATCTTCGCGGCGGTCGAATTGGGCGCCACAGGCGCCACCATCATCAGCTATGCCAATTCCGGGGATACCTCACTCGGGGATCCCAGCCGCGTCGTCGGTTACGGCGCCGCCTCCATTCATAAAGGTGTGAGCAACGCTTCCGCTCTGGATGATCCACCTCCGCTGGAATTGAATCCGGCACTATCGGCCGAAGATAAAAAGTGGCTGCTCGCCTTCGCCCGTGATACGGTGCATCGCTATCTCACCACCGGTACAACCCCTCTGGCGCGGCCTGAGAATCCGATGTTGCACCGGCGGCGGGGCGCTTTCGTTACGCTGAAGACCCAGCATCAATTGCGGGGCTGTATCGGCCATATGGCCGAAGATTCGCCCCTCTGCCAGGTGATTGGGGCAATGGCCTTGCAGGCCGCCTTCAACGATCGCCGTTTCGACCCGGTTCGGGCCGATGAACTTTCCGGGATTGAATTTGAGGTCTCTGTTTTGACGCCGTTTCAGCCTATTAACGGGCCTGAATCGATCGTCATCGGACGCGACGGCGTTGTGATTCGAAAGGATCAACACTCGGCCGTTTTTCTCCCTCAGGTCGCGCTGGAACAGGGATGGAACCGCGATGAGATGCTGACGCAACTTTGCCGGAAGGCCGGCCTCTATGGCGAATGCTGGAAGGAAAATGCGGAGCTCTTCACCTTCCAGGCCGATGTCTTTCACGAACAGGATTACAGATAATCGGAACAGAAGCTCAATAGACTATTATGGCTTGCTTGCTCTTTATCATTGGATTCTTGTCCATCTTTGGACAGATCACCCTAATGCGTGAACTCAATATCGCCCTTTTCGGCACCGAGCTGATCTATATTCTGTCCCTTGGGATATGGCTGGTGTGGACGGCTCTCGGCGCCGCTGTCCCATGGCGTCGGTCCGCTTCGCCGGTGGACCGGATCCGGAATCCGTTTCTATTCATCGGCCTGGCGTTGCCCCTTGTTGTTGTTTTTATTCGCGGCTATCCCCTGATCTTCAAAACCACACCCGGTCTCTTTCTTCCCTTTCAATATCAACTTCTATTGATCGGGATAGCCCTTTCCCCCATCGGATTCCTCCTCGGATGGCTTTTCCAGTGGACGGCCAAGGCCTTTATGTCGGATAAGCGGACGTTGGCCGCCGCCTACGCCATTGAATGCGCCGGGGGTGTCGCAGGGGGATTAGGATCCGGCTTGGCCCTAAAATGGGGAGTGCAGAATTTCACTTTGATGCTCATCTGCAGTTTGACGGCTGTTGTAACCGCGATACTTTTCACCCATTCCCGAGGACGGAAGCTATACTACCCCGGCGTTATCGTCGGTTCTCTCCTGCTCGTTCTGCTGATCCAATCCGAATCGGTTGATCATTGGATGACATCCTGGAACCACCCCGGTTTGGTGAGCTCCAAGGATACTCCCTACACCAGAATATCGGTGGTTTTAAGAAATCAACAGATCATCGTTTTCTCAAATGGTGAATTTGCCTACGAGACCGAAGGCACGGCGGCCGAAGAGTTTGTGCATCATGCCGCCCTGCAGCATCCCGCCCCATCCAACATCTTGATTTTGGGAGGAGGTGTTCAAGGCACTATTCGCGAGGTATTGAAGCACCGGCCGGAACGGGTGACTTCCGTCGAGATGGATGCGGCCTGCAACCAATTGATCGTCCCACTGCTCTCACAAAGCGACCGACAGGCGATGTCGCAACCCAACGTCGATCATATCATCGCGGACCCACGAAGGTTTCTTCATAACTCCGGAGAATATGATCTTATTTATATTGGGATGCCGGAACCGACATCCGGCACAACAAATCGTTTTTATACAGAGGAGTTTTTCGATCTTTGTTCGGAATCTCTAGACCCGGGCGGCATCCTTTCATTGAAGCTGCTCTCTTCGGAAAACCAGTGGACACAGCCGCTGATTCTTCGAACCGCAAGCATCTATAATGCCCTTTCCGCGGTGTTCGGTGATGTTCTCATCCTACCCGGGGCGATGAATGTTATTCTCGCCTCCAACACAACCCTGATTAGAGATCCTGAAGTTCTTGGATCCAGGCTTAAAAAGCGGGGGATAAAGACCAGAGTCATTTCGGAACCTTTCCTAGAGTATTTGTATACCAACGACCGGTTTGTAGAGATTCCAAAACTTCTCAGCGCGAATCCCGGCATTCTCAACAGGGATTCAAAACCGGTCTGTTATCAATACACTCAATTATTGTGGCTTTCACAATTCTTCCCATCATTGAAAAACCTTGACTTCACAAAAATCATATCGGAGAAGGGGCGGGTGGGAGGCCCCACCCTGGCGATTGTCCTTATGATACCCATCTCCCTGCTTCTCATCCGATGCCACAATAGGCTCAAGCGAATCTTTCTGGCCCTGATTTCAAGTTTTGTGGGGATGGTCATCGAAACAATGCTGCTGCTTGTCTATCAGTCGCAGGTGGGCGCCCTTTATCGGGATCTTGGGATTCTTTTAAGCCTTTTTATGGCAGGCCTGGCGGCGGGCGCCTGGATGATTCATCGCCTGGAGCGCTCATGGATTCGTCGGATCAACACCCCGGCGGCGGGATGGTGCCTGGTCACGCTTTTCGGTACTTTTGGCATCGTCGTTGCGCTCCTCATCCGGCAAGACGGAATCTTCAGCCTATTCCATACATCCCTGCTCATCTTCCTTGATGGATATTTTGTTGCGGCGATATTCGCCTACTGCGGCATGTCTGAGGCCGAGGATCCCGGCGCTTTGGTTTCGCCCCTTTATACCTCGGACCTTATCGGAGGGTGTTTGGGATCGCTGGCAGCAAGTCTGTTGCTGATCCCGGTTGCGGGAATGGCCGCCTCGACCTGGGGGGCGGCGCTGCTGGCATTCTGCCTGCTCCTTCTTATCTAATCAAGCGGCTTTACTATCGTCCTGATCGAGAATGTCCTTGGAACGCTGCCACTCATTTCCGATCTGCTGGATGAGCGTCTCGATATCGGTCTCGTCATTGTCCAATACGATGGCTCCCGAAGCATCCTTATTTATTTTTGTCAAACCGGGGTGATGCGACTCGAGCTCTTCGAGGATGTTGGATTGGTGTCTCACGGCGCCTAGCAGTTTGCGACTTTCAACAATGAGCTCCCGTTGCTGCAGGCCGTGCCTGAGGGAAATAATGAGCTCGACATCGTTGAATGGCTTTATAAAAAAGCCATAGATATTCCCTTCGTTGACATTCTGGATGGCCATGTCAAGACTGGCATTCCCTGTGATCATGATCCTTACGGTGTCGGGGTATCTTTTATTGACGTGAGCCAGAAACTCAGTTCCCGACATTCCCGGCATCTGTTGATCTGAAATGACGGCGCCGATATTTTCCCGTTCGAGGATATCCAGCCCTTCTTCGGCTGAGTTGGCGGTATAGACATCATACGGCTCGCGGCGCAACAACCGCTTCAAACCGGCCAGGACTTTCTGTTCATCATCAACCAAAAGTATCTTATGCCGCATTCCGTTTCGCCTCACCTTCTCCGGGTATCAGTTTCAGAGCAATGGCATTGTCTCTGTTGATAAGCACCCTGATCGGTTCCTTGATGCCGATCCCATGGGCAAAGCTCTGCAACCGTTTCAGCAAAACATAGGAGACGGTTTGCCCCTTGGCTACCAACATCAGGCCGTTGTTTGTGTGAACATCCTCATCAATGATCATGAGGGTGCTCAGTTCATCAATCATTACACTATAGGAAATATATCCAGGATCCTCCAGCTGCACCTCATTCAAGTGCTTCACGTGCTCAATATTATAAACATCCGCTGATTTCATCATCGTTTTAATAGCGGCGGCGCCGGAAATCCCTCTTGAGATAAGGGTGTCGTAATCATAGGCCACTTTGAGCATCTCGGCGCCGTTGTTAATTAAAAACATTTCATCAGAAACATCATGGATCAGTGCGCTTTTGGGCTTGTACTGATTAGCGATCATTTGAGCGATTTTTTCGAGCCTCGGTATATTCGCCAATAACTGGTAGCAGACCTGAGGATGGGATTGATAAAGATCTCTTTCTGCATCGCTCAGCTTCTGGCCGGCATTAACCTTTTCCAAAACCTCCGGCGGCAACGTAACGCATCCGATTTGCGAGAGCATCGCGCCCAATTCATACTGCCATAAATTGTCGGGATCGGAATGCACGGCCAAATGATGAACAAACCTTTTAATGCGCGAGGCCCGGCTGAAGGCAATCGGATTTACAATGGCGAGGATATCCGTCAATATTGTAACGCTTCCCTTGAGCGTCCGCTCGAGTAGTGTCTTCTCGGCTGTTACCAATTGGTATTGCTTGAGGGCGGAATTCAGCGCATTAACCAACAAGGGCACCGGACATGGTTTTGTCAAAAATCTGAAGAGCTGCCCCTCGTTAATTGATTTGATAGCAGCCTCTACATCCGCCTTGCCCGTTAACATAATCCGGATCGTATCAGGAGCGATTTCCTTGACTTTGGATAGCAAATGGATCCCATCCATATCAGGCATGCGGAGATCCGACACGATGACGGCATAAGGGCCCGATTCCTCCACCATTTTGAGCGCCGCCGGGCCTCCAACGGCGAGATCCACTTTGAATTCTTTTCTCAAGACACGCCGGAAGCCCTCGAGGATGGCCGCCTCATCATCGACGCATAATATCTTCTCCGTCACATCCATGTTTACCTCGGATCCTGCGCTATAGCGCACCACGCTTGCCGACTGAACTACAGACTTTCAGTGGGAGTGAAGCCGATTGGCCCTTATCTATAAGATCGGCTGCAGTTTAAGCTGCTTTAGCAGCGAACGCGCCGGGGTAAAGGCCGCGGTGGCCCCGAGACGCGCCACCATTGTAACCGGTTATTGTATTGTCGGTTATGACATAACAAGTCCGGGTCTGAGAAGCCCATCGCTGGGTTTCAATGGGGATTGGGCCGCGATGCACCGGGAAAATGGAGCCTATGGTTCAGATCTACACCCTCGGGACCGATAATATAACTAATTGTAAAAAGGGCTGTTGCAGACCTCAAAATCTCATCCCAACAGGTCCTATTCGTTAACATTCATTTGAGAATTAGGGCGCAGGAAAACTCAAAAATCGAGGTAGGACGTGTCGAAGGAAAGTAATATCATATTCGTCGATGATGAACCCAGGGTTCTCGATGGAATCCGCCGCATGTTGCGTCCCAAAAGAAATGATTGGAAGATGGTTTTTGTCACAGGCGGTCCTGAAGCTTTGGACCTCATGGGACAGACTCCCTTTGATGTCATTGTGTCGGATATGAGAATGCCGGGAATGAACGGCGTTGAACTTCTCAATCATGTCCGCCGGCAATTTCCACAGACCATTCGAATTGCCTTTTCCGGCCAGGCATCCAAGGAAATGGCCCTCCGCTGCGCCGGACCGGTTCATCAATTCATCCCCAAGCCGACCGATGCAAAGATGCTCATTGATACAATTGAAGGGGCTTGCTCGCTCCATTCCCATTTATCCATTACCTCTCTGAAGGTCGGCATTTCCCAGCTGGAGTCACTGCCTTCCCTCCCGAGACCATACAGGGCATTGTTCGATCAAACAATCACGCCGTCTACGCCACTGGACCAGATCGCTAATGTTATTGCAAACGACCTGGGCCTGAGTTCCAAAATTCTACAGCTGGCCAATTCAGCCTTCTTCTCCACCGATGCCCGCGTTTCAAAGATTTCGGATGCCGTACATCAAATTGGATTTGAAGCCATCAAAGATTTGGTTCATACCGTTGGAATCCTCAGACCCATTCAGGATGATTCCCCCGTTATTCCTCATCTAGAGGAAATCTGGCATCACAGCCTTACGGTGGCGGACCTGGCGCGGCGAATCGCCGCTTATGAGAATGCCGCCAGTAATGTGCAGGATGATGCTTATCTTGCCGGAATGTTACACAATATCGGCGCGCTTGTCCTGGCAACATTGTTTCCAGATAGTTATACATTCGGTCAAGTTTCAAAAATCCTGGATATATCAAGCGGCGGCATTGCCGAACAAGTGCCGTTAGAGACGCCCTATGCGGAAGTCGGAACATATTTACTGGGACTCTGGGGATTTGCCGATTCAATCCTCGACGCAACCGCTTATCATCACAACCCGTCGGCATCGTCAACTTGTGAATTCGGTCCTCTAGCGGCCGTCCATGTCGCCAGGGCGATACTTCTGGAGGAGTCCGGGAAGCTTCAAATAGGTCTTGATTCGCACATAGATCATGAATTCGTAGAGAAAATCGGAAAAATAGATCGTATTTCATCATGGCGCAACCTCCTCGACCCAAATGACAAGCAACAAAAAGCGAGCTGATATGGATGATTCAAGGATCGGTAAACGGACAAGCGCTCCCCTTCCGGCAATGAGTTCCCGGATCCTGTTCCAGGCTCTGGATGAAGCGCCCGATGCCATCGTAATAATTGATTCAGACGGAATGATTCAGTATTGCAATTCGGTTTTCACTCGTATTTTTGACCATTCTTTGGACTCTATTAAAGAGGCCGGCCTTGAATCGATCTTTGCCGATTATCAAATGGATCATTACATCAAATCTGCAATTAATAATTCAGAAAGATGGACAGGCGAACTTTTGTTCAAATCACCCGGTGGAAATGTTATCCCTTGTGATCTGAGAATTTCCCCTATCAATGGAGCCGAGGACGGCGGGGGCGGAACACTTTTTATGATCAAGGATCTGTCGAAACAAAAAGCATTTGAGCGACAGCTTCTTCAGGCCCAAAAACTCGAATCGATCGGACAACTAGCGGCCGGCATCGCGCATGAAATCAATACTCCCACCCAGTTTGTCGGCGACAATACTCGTTTTTTGAAAGAGGCCTGCGAAGATATATTCAAGGTGCTTGATTGCAGCGACAGACTTCTTGCGGCAGCCAAGAAGGGAACATTGGATTCCGTTCTTATAAACGATCTGGAGGATGCGATCGAAAAGGCTGATATCGATTACCTACGGGAAGAGATACCGATCGCAACGGAACAGGCGCTGGAAGGAATACACCGCATAGCCACTATTGTCAGGGCCATGAAAGAATTCTCGCACCCTGGTTCCGACACGATGCAATTGACGGATATCAACAAATCCATCCAAAGCACTATCACCGTGGCGACCAATCATTGGAAGTATGTCGCCGATCTTAAAACCGATTTTGATCCTCAATTAACCGCCGTTCCCTGCTTCCCCGGGGAAATCAATCAAACAGTATTGAATTTGATCGTCAACGCCGCCGACGCCCTCGAATCGATCAGGAAAAAAGACAGCGATGGCAAGGGTTTAATACAGATCTCGACGAAGTTCGACCCTCCATGGGCGGAAATACGGGTCAAGGACACGGGGGGCGGCATTCCTAAGAAAATTCAAGACAATATATTCGATCCATTCTTTACAACAAAGGAAGTCGGAAAGGGCAGCGGCCAAGGTTTAGCCATCGCCTATGCGACAATTATTAATAAACATAAGGGATCAATAAGCTTTGAAACCGAGCCGGGAGTTGGAACGACCTTTATTATCAAATTGCCCCTCCAGCAGGAAGCAGATGATGAACTGGCGGCATAGAATGGGAGCATTGCGATGAAGTGGCGCATTCTTTTTGTTGATGACGAGCCGAATGTCCTTCAGGGTCTCCAACGCATGTTGAGAGGCAAACGCGATGAATGGGATATGGATTTTGCCGAAGGGCCTCAAGCAGCGCTAAAGATCTTGGAAACAAAAATCATCGACGTCGTAATCTCCGACATAAGAATGGCCGGAATGAACGGTGTCGAGTTCCTCACTAAGGTCATGGAACAATATCCCTATGTTGCAAGACTCGCCCTTTCGGGACAGGCGGATGAGCAGCTGACGCTGCAGGCGGTCTCCCCTGTTCAGCAGTACTTGTCCAAACCCTGCGAAGCCGAAGCCCTCATCAAGACAATTGAGAGGATCTGCGCTCTTCGGGATCAGGTTGGCGGTAAGGATCTCATGACATTGGTCATGCAGCTGAAAACGATCCCGAGCATTCCGTCGCTTTATTGGGAGATTGTCAATGAGCTGAACAAAGAGGAAGCCTCCCTTAAAAAAATCGGTGAAACGATTTCCCGCGACGTCGGCATGACGGCCAGAATCCTGCAACTTGTCAATTCCGCTTTCTTCGGCCTAAGACGCGAGGTTGGTGATCCCACGCATGCCGTGAACCTCCTCGGTCTCGATACCGTCAAGAATCTGGTCCTTTCGATTCAGGTCTTTTCTGCATACGATGATCTCGAATTGGAATCCTTTTCATTAGATGCGCTGTGGCATCATAGTATGCAGACAGGAATGTTCGCCAAAGATATAGCGAAAGTCCAGGGCGCTGACCGGCATCTGGTTGAGAACAGTATGGGCGCCGGCATGCTTCATGATGTCGGCAAGTTAATCCTTGCGGCGAATCTTCCAGCCGAATTCGGTACAGCGGTGAAGCTGGCGGAAGAGAAAAAGATATCGATTCCCGAGGCGGAACTGGCGACCTTCGGCGCAACACACGCTTCTATTGGGGCCTATGTCTTGGGTCTTTGGGGATTGCCGGAGGCCGTGGTTCAGGCCGTGGCCTGGCATCATTCCCCTTCTGAATGTCCGAACGCTCCTTCACAATTTTCCGCACTCACGGCGGTCCATGCCGCGAATATCATCGATCACGGCACAGGAGGCCCAGAGGCGCGATATCCATTGTCGGAAATCGATACCGCCTACATTGAAAAACTTCACCTGTCACACCGGCTCGATGCCTGGCGTGACCTTTGCGAGGGATTGGAAGCTGAAGCTTCAAAGGAGGAGGAACGGAAAGCCGGCTAAATACTCTTAGCAAAACCTCCGGCATGTCGTAGAATGCTTGAAAAGGTCAAGGTCAAAGGAGGCCGGAGTGTTTTTGAAATCAGCTCTTACCCCTATTCTCTTCATCATGGCCCTGCTTTCAATCGACCCGTCTCACGCAAAAGACAATTTCACACCCGATTTTGATACCCTTGCAAAAAAATATGAATCTTCCGCGATCGAGCAGCGGCGGCATATACACCAAAATCCGGAATTGTCTTCTCGGGAATTCAAGACTCAAGCCAATTTGAGGGAAGCGCTCAAAGAGATCCCCGGTATCAAGATTATTGAGGGCGAATGGGGCACCGGAGTTGTCGCCATACTCGAGGGTGGCAAACCGGGACCGATCGTCGCCTGGCGGACCGATATGGATGCCCTCCCGATAACCGAAGAGACAGGCCTCCCCTATGCAAGCACCGTGGTCGACACGCTGCGGGGCGGCCGGCAGACCGGCGTTATGCATGCCTGCGGTCATGATTTTCACATGGCTATCGCCGTTGGCTTGATGAGAATCCTGTCGGATGTGAGAGACGAGTTGCCTGGTGCGGTTCTCTTCATCGGCGAACCGGCGGAAGAGATCGGCGCAGGAGCGCTTCAGCTTCTTGAAGCCGGGCTCTTTGATGAGGGCCGCCTTCCACAATGCGCCTTGGCCATCCACATCCACCCGACAATCCCCTTCGGCATGGTGGGCTCGTGTCCGGGGCCGTCCTCAGCCAACGTCGACGGGTTCAGACTCCGTGTGCTTGGTAAGGGCGGGCATGGCGCCTATCCTCACAAGACGATCGATCCGGTGACTCTTGCCGCTCGAATGGTTCTGGCATTTCAGGCCATCGTATCACGTGAAATCGATGTCAATCGGAATTGCGTGATCTCCGTCGGAAGCATCAACGGCGGCGCAACGAGTAATGTCATACCTGGTGAAGTCCTGATTGATGCGACAGTGCGCAGCCATGACCAGGAAACCAGGGAATTATTAAAACAAAAAATCGAAAGAACGGTCTCGGGGTTGGCGATGGCCGCCGGCGCCCCGGAACCGGAAATGGAATATTATTACGGTACGGCATCCGGATATAACAATCCGACACTTGTCGAACAATGTCGCGAGGTCTTTCGCAGGGTCCTTGGCGATGAAAACGAGATCATCTACGAGCCGCCCATGGGAGGAGAGGACTTTTCCTACTATGGAAAACAGGTGCCGGGATTTCAATTCCGTCTTGGTGTCGGGCGCTCAGACCGGGAAATGGCGCTTCATCGCGCCAATCTCGACCCCGATGAACGGGCGATCGGGTTGGGACTCCGTTTGGCCGCGGAGGTTGTCTGGGATCAGCTCCAGCGCGGAGAAGATACCTTCGGCAACTAGGCTCGCGTCGAGATGACCCCTGCGCGACGGGGCAACATCTTCGAAGCCAATGAGTTATTCGCCCCGGGATTTTATGGGATCTCCCTCTCTTCCCGCCACGCCCAGGGCAACGGCCGCCAGGCATTCCGCTATCTCCCTGCAGTGATTTATGTTATCCTTCTAGATGAGATATAGGCTCCTCCTGGAGCTGCGTTCGCCAACATTTTCTCTGGAGTGGTCACCATGAAACGAAACAGGTTCAGCCTGCTCGCCGTTGTCCTCCTTTTTCTCCCCCAACTCTCCCTCTCCGCGCTCCAGGGACGGGGCGTCACACTGGAGGATTTTGAATCTGGATCCATCGTACTCAACAGCTACCCGGATCAGGACAACGATCCCACCGCCTGGGAATTGACGCCATCGAACACCTATGACGGCTCGGCCTATGCCCTGCGGCTATACGGCAACACCTGGAAGACGCAGGATATTCAGCCCTATGCCGTCAACGACAGCACCGTCTGGCAGGTCGCCGCCTTTATAGACCGCCTGGGAGAAATGCAGGCCTTTGGAGTCGCCGACAGCGTTAATGAGCTTTTTTATACATTCGGCGGCAATCAGCTTCCCCAAGAAACGAAGTGGTGGACCGTCTATCAGGGAGCCTTTCCAACAGACGAGTGGTATGCTTATCTGCTGCCCATCGGACAGGCTTGGTTTGTGACGTACGGGTATTATCCGGTCATCACAAAACTGCTCTATATCAATGATGACGACAGCGGCGGGAGCGGCGTTATTCTCTTTGATGAAATTATCGATGTGACAGAAGATCTTCCGGTTCCGCCCATCGCGACGATTGATTATACAATCGAGCATACCGAAAAGCTGGGTAATAACCTTTACCGCGTGGCGCTTCAATTCTTCGGACAGGTGAGCGATCCCGATTCCGAATCCCATGATTTCCTGTGGGATTTTGGAGACAGCACAACCAGCATCGATCAAAACCCGACACATGAATTTCTTGTCGAGGCTTATTACCCTTACACGGTCGGACTCACCGTGAAGGACCCCGACGATCTGGCTGGTTTCGATACATGCCAGGTTAATGTAGAAGTTGGGCCGGCCGAGATGCCCCTCACCGTTAACTTTGTAGGGGATATCATGACGGCGCGCGGCTATGAATCAAACGGCGGGATCATCGACACCTACGGCATCGAGGCGCTTTTCGAGCCGACACTTTCAATTTTCGGCGGGGCTGCGGATGTCAATGTCGCCAACCTCGAAGTTCCCTATACGGACCGCGGAGAGCCTCATCCCACAAAAAGCGTCGTTTTCCGGGCGCGCCCTGAAAATATCGTCGGATTAAAATATGCCGGAATCGATCTGGTCACACTTGGGAACAATCATATTATCGACTACGGCGAGGAGGGAATGCTCCAGACGATGGAGCTTTTAGACACCCTTCGCATTCGCCACTCCGGCGCGGGGATCAATGAGTACTTCGCCTTGCAACCGACCTTTTGGACCGAAAAGGGTGTCCGAATTGCCTTTCTCGGCCAGTGCAACCGCACGGGCCGCCTCTGGAATTACCAGCCCTTCCTCGACGCCGGCTATAACAAATGCGGCTTTGGCAACTTCATCACGCAGAATATCGAAAGCAGCATCAATAATGTTCGCGATGTCGCCGATATCGTGATTCTTCAGGGCCACAGCGGCACTGAATACCAAACGGAACCACCGGATAAATTCCTTGGTGAACCGCCGCCCGTCGAGGCCAATGAGATCGGGCCGGATGATCCCGATTTCCGCTTCAATATCGAACCGTCGGCGGGGGACCGCGCGCTACGGCGCCAAGTCATTGATTTCGGCGCCGACATCATGATCAATCACCATCCCCATGTTCTTCAGGGGTTTGAATCGTACAACGGCAAACTCATCGCCCACAGTCTCGGCAATTTTGTATTTGAGCTCTACTATCCCGAAACAATGCCCACCATAGTGTTGACGCTTGAAATAACAAAGAATGGCATCATGGGTTATACATTTACACCCGCATGGATTGATGACTATATTCCAAAACCCGCCATTGGACAGTTCGGCCGCGAAATCATGGACCGGATGGCCGAATATTCCCGAAAGATGGGCGCGATCGTCGCAACCGATCCGGAGATCAGCAGGGCCCGGATCTATCTCAGCCGTGACGATGCCGACTCGACCCAGACGGATCATGAGGCGACGGTTCCATTTGTCGATCTTGGTGGATATCGCATCACACCGCCCATTGAAGTCTCTTCAGACGGCAATCTTTCGGAAATCATCAATGCCGTCGGCAGCGGCCTGACGAGCTATGAGGTCTGCTGGGGGAGCGAGATTCTTTGGCACGGAAATTTCGAAGATGAAGGGGCGACCTTCTGGGATGACAATACCTCTGATGAGTGGCTTGACGCATCAGAAGCCCATAGCGGGCAACGTTCGTTGGCGTTGAGGCGTCATGATTATGACAGCGCTCCGGTCGGTACCGATCTCGAAAAGAATCTTCCCTGTTATCCAGAACACCGGCATACCTGCGCCGGATATTTGAAGGCCGAGAACGCGAAAGATGCCATCATCATGAACCGCTTCTACTCCTCACGGACCAGCACCACGCCGATCATCAGTACTGATATCGGTGATCGTTTTTCAGGGTCCCAGGATTGGACCTTCCGCTGGCAGGATCTGGAGACGCCGGAGAATGCGATCTACTTCGATATTCGCTGTGAAAACGACGCGCCATCCTCAGGCACGGGTATGGCCTGGTTCGATGATTTGAAACTTATTCAATGGGAGCCCTGGTTCACCGGCCAGACACCGGTTTCGGTTCCGTCGCCGAATAACCATCGATTCATTCAAATCCGGACAACCGATACCGCGGTCGCTGAAGCGACGATCAATTACAAGACGACCAGTTATAATCCCAACCCCGCCGATGCTCCCGATCCCATGGTCCGGATCAGTGAGGCATCCTGGATCCGGAATTTCCCAAATCCCGCCCGGGGGAACACGACGATCGAGCTCCGGCTGCCCCAGGCCACGGGTCCGCTCGTGGTCGATCTGGCGATTTTTGATATCCAGGGGCGGCGGGTCGCGAATCTTTTCAAGGGGCGGGTGACCGGCGGCACTCCATACACATACCAATGGGACGGATCAGATGACCGCGGAAGAGGTCTTGCAAGCGGGGTCTATTTCTCCAGGGCCGTGGTGAATGGGGATGCCCGGAGCCAAAAGATACTGATATTGCGATGATCATCTGACCCGTGCGGCCTGTGTCATCTGTCCTATGCGGCTTTAGGCCGACGCCCCCGAAGATCGCCTGTAAACAGACCCTGGTTGACGAAGATCTCAACTTATAGGATGCTTGTCGTCAGGCAGGGTGAAACTCCACCCCCCCTTACTCGTAATAGTTAGAGAGTTATGCCAATATCCCGCATGGTGGTCATTACCCAGAGTCAAAACCCCATCACCTGAGCGGATTCGCGTGAGGATCAGATTGTACAAATTGATCACCCATTCCTTTGTAGGAATTTGGTCATCTCACGCAAGGCCAGAATAGCTTCATGAGAAGATGTCGTATGGAGGGAGAAGTGACCGTGTCAAAATTGATTCTCTTCTTCATTATTTATTTGGGGATAAATTCCCCGGCGGTGCCTGCCGGCGACCCGCAATCCCTCGATCTTTCTCAAGAGACATCCAATAGCGGCGTCATTGAGCCCATTCACGGATCACAAAATGCTCTGACTCTTCGGGAGTGTATACAAGAGGCCTTAACGTCGAATGCCCAATTGGAGTCAGAGCGACTGCGGCGGGGAGAGCTCAGGGGCCAGATGGTGCAGGCCCGATCCACAGGGTTGCCCACTCTGGACATCAGCGGCAACTGGTCGCGGGGCCGGGATCCGAGTTATTCCTTTAATTCGGCATTCGGCGGAGGCGGGGATGATTCAGGCGACAGCGGGGGGTCTATTGGAGGAGAATGCGCCTGCGTCGATACCTTCCTTTCAGGATTATCCCTCATACCCGCCGCCAGCGATATCCAGGCGCAAACATTTTGGCGAGCCAGCCTCAACGGTCATTGGGAGCTGCGTCCCGGTTTAATCTCTAACGCCATCGGCGCCGCCGGACTGGGCATCAAGCGGCAAGAGCATCTCATCACTGATATTGAAAACAGAACCGTTGAAAGTGTCATGATCGGCTATTATGGCGTGATCAAAGCCGGTGAACAGGTGGACGCGCTGGATGCGGAACTGGCGGTCCGCCGGGAGTTTCTCGACATCACACGGCGGCGTTTTACATTAGAACTGGCCACGAGCTTGGATACACTCCGGGCCGCCGTCTCCTATGCAAACCTCTTGCCGTCAAAACGTTCCGCCGAGCAGGGGCTTCGCGATGCCGGCGCCCGTCTCAATGTTCTCATGGGCCGCCACCCCCTTTCCCCTCTTGCGATAACGGCCGACGTTCCTCTCGAGCTGGAACCGCTCGATGATTCCATGGCGGAAGCGGGCATTCACCAGCGGTCTGACATCCATCAAATGGAATATTTAAAAAAGATGATCCAGAAAAACCGCGGGGCACAGAAGGCTGAGCACCGGCCCTATCTGTCCGCCGACGCATCGTATGGATATGTCACATCTCAATTCGGCGAGCTGACCGACAAGGGGCACGATTTCTGGTCAGCCAGCATTACACTTATCGTTCCATTTTTCGACGGGATGCTGACCCGCGGTAAAGTACAAGAGACGGAGGCTTCAATCCGCCGAACCCAGCGCGAAATCGACAACGCCAAGAGCCAGGCCTATCTCGAGATTCTCACCATCCTCGGAAATCTCGAATCCGCCCGGGCGAATCACGGCGCTGCCAAGCTGAACGTTGCCGCCGCCGAGGAAGCCCTCAGGCAAATGACCCTCCGGTTCGAAGTGGGGAAAGCAGACTATATCTCTGTTTTGGAAAGCCAGTCCGCTAGATTTGAAGCGCGAAGCCAGTACATTTCAGCCAATAATGAAGTTCTAACATTAACGGCATCCCTCAAACGCGCGATGGGGTATCCGCCGGAAACACCGCTCGCTGAAATCAAACAAATACTGGCGGTTGAAAAGCCTTAGTTCTCGGGCGCAAGAGACATCAAGGAGAATGTGATGCGGGAAGAAAGACAGAATTTGTTGGTTCCTTTATCAGAGGTGATTTCATTACTTGCCGGGGTTTTGATCCTGGGAACAGCAGCTCTCGGCTTCTGCGGCTGCAGTAAGGGTCCTGAGGCCGGCACTGATTCGAAGAATCAGGCGGAGATCCCAAGAAATGTCCGGGTGCTGGATTTGACCCCGTCATCCATGAATGAATATCTCACTCTCTCCGGTCCGACACGCCCGTTTCGCGGCACTGATCTCAGCGCTGAGGAGAGCGGGTCGGTCGAGGCCGTTCCATTCGATAAAGGATCGCGCGTCGACACCAGCGATGTTCTCATTCTGCTGGATCGCCGGCTGCTGGCCGCCGAGATGAAATCGGCGGATGCCGGATTAACGTTGCGTTCGTATAACGAAGAACGCACACGGCAGTTGTACGAGGCTAATTCAGTCTCCAAGGCCGAGATGCTTCTGGCATCTACGCAGCTCTGGGAAGCAGAAGCAGCCGCGGCCGCTGCAAAAATCCGCTATGAGCGGGCGGCTATTAAATCCCCATTCCGCGGCGTCGTGACGGACCGGTATGTGGAATTGGGCCAGCTTGTCGTGCCCGGCATGCCGGTGGCCCGGGTTATCGATCCTTATATCTTGAAACTTGAGGGAGCGGTCTCTGAGCAGGAGATCCCATGGCTCAAGGAGGGCCGGCCGGCAGTTGTCACCTTCGACGGACTGGGCGAAACAGCCGAAGGATATCTCTATTGGGTCGGGTTTGAGGCGGATCCGATGACGGGCAAATTCCAGGTCGAAATCCGGATCGACAATCCTGATTTAAAGATCCGGCCCGGTGTCATCGGCCGGGCGAAAATTCTGAAAACTCAACATAGGGATGTCCTATCCATTCCGCGTGATGCCGTCGTGCAGCGGCCCAGCGGCTCCTATGCCTTTGTCGTAGAGAATGGCACCGCTATCCAGCGAGAGCTGAAACTTGGTCCTGACCAAGGCCTAATGGTTATTGTCGACGACGGATTGAAACCCGGAGAAAAACTCATCGTCCGCGGCCAGCGCGACATTCATGACGGCTCCGCCGTCTTGATAAAAGAAGAAACGGAATCGATTGATGGAAGCATCGCCACCGATCCATTGATTGAGAAATTGGATCCGGGTGTCGCAATCCAGTAGCGGCGGCTTCATCTCGAGAAAGGCGACTGATGAGAATCACCAACATCGCGATCGATCGCTCAATGACTATTTTCACAATGATGTTCATGGTCATCGTGATCGGGATTATCTCTTATATGAAGCTCCCCCGCGAGGCTTCCCCTGATGTTAAGATACCTTACATCATCATCACGGCACCCTACTTCGGAACAAGCCCCGAAGACATGGAGAATCTTGTTACAAGAAAACTGGAAACGCAGTTGAAAGGGCTTGCGGACCTGAAAGAGATGAGAAGCACCTCCTCGGAGGGGTATACAAGCATCGTTCTCGAATTCACGACTGATGTCGAAATGAGTGATGCGCTGCAGAAGGTGCGTGACGCCGTTGAACTGGCCAAACCGGAACTCCCGCAGGATGTTCGTGACGATCTATCGATCAGGGAAATCAGCGCCTCCGATTGGCCGATCCTGCAAGTCACTCTCTCCGGCGATATCGATCCCATTAGACTCAAGCAAATCAGCGAAGATCTTCAAGATGAAATCGAGACGGTGGAAGGAGTCTTGAATGTCACGCTTGCGGGCGGCGTGGAACGGGAAGTTCGCGTTGACGTCGATCCTCAGAAAATGCGCTACTACGGACTTAGTCTGCAGGATGTCATGGATGCCGTCAGCTTGGAGAACGTCACTTTCCCCGGCGGCGAAGTTTCGCTGGGAACCTATGACTACCAGGTCCGGGTCCCGGGGGAATTTGCATCGATAGAACAGATCCAGAATGTCCTGGTCAACCCGGCTTCATCAACACCTGTCTATCTCCGGGACATCGCAGACGTCGAATTGGGCATCAAGGACCGCGAAACGATATCCCGCCTTAATGGTGTGGATGCCATCACATTATCCGTCACAAAGCGAACCGGGGAAAATATCCTTCGCATCGCCAAGGAAATCCACAAGATTGTCGATGAGTTTGAGCTATCGCTGCCCAAGCACTCAACCATCACAATAACCGGCGATGTATCGGTCTATATTCGGGATATGGTCAGCGAACTCGAGAATAATATCCTCAGCGGCTTGGTGCTTGTCGTTCTTGTACTTTTCATGTTCTTAGGATGGACCAACTCATTCTTTATCGGTTCAGCGATTCCCTTTTCAATGTTTCTCTCTTTTATTGTTCTGAGAATTCTTAATTACACATTAAATATCGTTGTGCTTTTTTCCCTCATCCTCGCATTGGGGATGCTGGTGGATAATGCCATCGTTATCGTAGAGAATATTTTCCGCTTCCGTGTTCAAGGAAAAGGAAAAATCGAGGCGGCCAAAGAAGCGACACAACAGGTCGCCGGGCCCGTACTGGCATCAACCCTCACGACAGTCTGCGCCTTTGCTCCCCTTGTCTTTTGGCCTGGCATCATGGGCGGATTTATGAAATATCTGCCGGTCACCGTCATCATCACATTGGTCTCTTCGCTCCTTGTGGCCCTGGTCATTAATCCCGTGCTTTGCTCGAATTTCATGCGTGTGCCGCAGAACGCAGGGACTCAACGGCGGATAGGGGACCGTTTCATCGCCTGGGGCATGAAATCTTATGTGCCGACCATCTCCTGGGCGTTAAGGCATCGCGCCATGACCCTCCTCGGCGCCTTTGCGATGCTCATTGTGGTCATGGCATTGTTCATGAAGTTCAATTCCGGCATTGAACTATTTCCCGATACCGATCCGACCTTTGCCTTTGTCTCCGTCGAAGCCCCCAGTGGAACCCGAATCGAAGTCAGCGATGCCTACGCCAAACAGATTGAAACTGATGTCGCGAAGGTTCCCGAATTAAAAACGTACGTTGCTAATGTGGGCACCGGCAGAGGTGGATCCGGTGGAAGCACGCCCCACCTGACCACGGTAAATCTGGAATTCTTGAAATCCGAGTATCGCAAACTTTCGTCCAGAACATCCCTGGAGGAATTGCGTCAAACCCTCGCCTCCTTCACCGGCGCCAAGCTCACTATTGATAAGGAAGAAGAAGGCCCACCGACCGGCAAGCCGGTCACGATCGAGATCTCGGGCGATGTCTTCTCAACGCTTGGTGGATTGGTCGATCAAGTTAAGGACAAGATCAGGGATGTCCCCGGCCTCGTTGACCTGCAGGACGACTATGATCGCGGCCGGCCTGAGATACAGATCCGGCCCAATCTCGAGAAGGCCGCCCGCCTCGGAATACGGACGATTGATTTGGCGAGTATGATTCGGACAGCGGTTCACGGGCAGGATGTGTCAAAATATCGTGTGGGTGAAGATGAGTATGACATTGTCATCCGCCTTTCTGAAAACGCCAGGAAAAGCATCGAAGATCTTGAAGACTTCACCGTATTCTATGAAGGAAATCATATCCCCATCACAGCATTTGCGGATATCAGCTATGGTGCCGGGTTCGGCGCGATCCAACGGATCGAAGGGAAAAGAACGGTCACCGTCTCGGCGGATGCCGCCGCGGGATTCAATTCAACGGCGGTTTTGGGTGTGGTCCGGAGCCGGCTGGCCGATTTTCAATTGCCCCCCGGGTACAGCATTTCGTATACCGGCGAAACCGAAGATCAGGATGAGGCGATCGCTTTTCTCAGCGACGCCTTTGGTATCGCCATCATGTTGATTATGCTGGTGCTCATTTCACAATTCACATCGATCCTTGTGCCTATTGTGATTATAACCAGCGTGATCCTGTCCCTGATCGGTGTCTTGTCGGGACTCATGGTCATGCGCACACCCTTTGGGATTATCATGACCGGTGTCGGTGTCATTTCGCTTGCCGGTGTGGTGGTGAACAACGCGATTGTGTTGCTCGATTATGTTATAAAATTACGCACTGAAGGCATGGAGAAGATAGAGGCGATCATCACGGCGGGCCGCACACGCTTTCGCCCCGTCATTTTAACCGCCGTTACAACCATTCTCGGGCTGATCCCGCTGACAACCGGGTTTTCCATCAACTTCGGCCGTCTCTTCCACGGCCATTTCAGGCATGCCTTCATTGTCGGTGGCGAATCGAGCCAATGGTGGGGGCCGATGGGAACCGCTGTCATTTGGGGGCTGGCGGTGGCGACATTTCTCACCCTCATTGTCGTTCCCGTTATGTATGCTTCGATCGACTCGGTCAAATCCGGGTTCAAGCGGCCCTTCCAGTTCATCTTTATCGGCCTGCCAAGACGTCTCTTCATGGGACGCAAGGCCTAAGAGACGCCACTCCGCACTACCGAGCGGCGATGTGACGCTCTCACATCGCCGTTTCCTACGAACGCCTTCGGCGCTTTTGCTTTTTTACGGACGTTCCGAGGGGGCCGTACCGGTTCCAGATATCCAGTGCGATCGCCAGGGGCTTAATCATCGGCACGGTATATGTCGGGAAATTGTGATCGCTGAGATAGGTCCGTGTATTCCATACATGCTGGGAGAACCCGCGGGGAGATAGAATCAGCGGCTTTTTAAACTCGCTCTGAATCTCCACCAACCGTTCTGCGATATACTCGGAGAGATAAGGGACTTGGAAATAGGCGGCGACAACCAGGATGTCGGTGTTTGGATCATCGTTGAGTGTCAACAAGGCCTCAAGCAGCATATCATCATCACTGTCACCAAAGAGATCGACGGGGTTTTCAGTGATCTGCTTGCGGATCGCCTGCTTCTCCTTCGGGCTGGCCGCTCTGACCTTCCGATCGAGGAGCTTTGCGAGTTTTGTTTTAGTTTCCGGCGCAAACTCAGCAAGCTGCAATCCCTCTTCCGTAATCTGATCAGCGAGAAGAATCGCGGCGCCTCCACCAACGCTGACAACCGCGACCCGGTTCCCCTTGGCCGGCGGCTGTGTGCTGAGAATCGAGAGGACATTGATCAAAAGCTTGGGATCCTCTGTCAACTCCTCGATCAACACAATCCCCGCCTGTTCACAGGCCGCCTTGAAGGCGTCGAAGCTCCCAGCCAGCGAAGCGGTATGCGACATTGTCTTCGCAGCGCCTCCGGCGATCCCTCCCTTGATAACTACAACCGGTTTCTTTTTGGTGACTGCTTTGCTGACTTCCATAAATTGCAATCCGTTGCGCAATCCCTCGAGATAGATCGCGATAACATTGATATCAGGATCGTTACCCATGTGCGCCAGCAGCTCACCAACAGAAACCCCCGAGGAATTACCGATGGAAACCCACTTTCCCACGGAAAGATTGTCACCGTCGAGCATCTCCATCAGCTCAAGACCGATTCCGCCGCTTTGTGAGATGACGCCGAGCCCGCTTGGTTTGGTCTGCATCGCCGTGCGGCGCTCGGGGATAAAGAGCGTGTTCAGGCCGGAATGGTTGTCGATCACACCGAGGCAATTCGGCCCTATATATACGACCTGGTGTTTTTGTGCAATGCGCACAAGTTTCTGTTCCAGATCTTTATGGCCGCTCTCCGCGAACCCATCACTGATGATGATGGCGCCGCGGCCGCCGCACTCACAAAACTCTTTGAATGTGGCGACGGTCGTTTCAGGAGCCAGCGCAAAAACACCAAGATCGGGGGTTTTGGGCAGCTTTGCTATTGAGGGATAGCATTTCAGCCCCAGCAGTGACTCACGGTGCGGATTGATAGGATAGAGATTGGGGATTCGGCGCGAGTTTTTTAGAATAATCCCGCCAATCGAACCCGGCCGGGAAGCCCCCACAACGGCTACGGAATGTGGCGCAAAAATCGATTCCAGACTCTTCATTCTTTCATACGAGAGATCGGTTGCCCTCGGATGCGTTACCGGATCGCCGACAATCACGCGCGCGTCGACAAGCGCAATGCCCTTTTCGTATACGATGACGGGGTTCAGATCGAGTTCGTTAATATCGGGGCGCTTATCCATCATGCGGGAAACCTTGATCACAAGGTCAACCACCGCCTTGCGATCCAATGCCGGCCCCCGGAAACCATCGAGAACCTTGCCGGCCTTCGTCTTTGAAAGCATCCGCTCAACATCTTCACGCGAGAGAACACCGACCCCGGGCGCCGTATCCCTCCAGAGCTCTACAAAACGGCCGCCGTGGCCGACCATGGCCACCGGGCCGAAGACAGGATCCTGTTTTGCGCCGACCAGCATTTCAAAACCGCGGGGCGCCATCGTCTGAATCAGAACATTCACATCGCCTTTGACACCGGCCTTTCGCGCATTCTTCACGACCAAGTCAAAAGACTCGCCGACACCCTCCGCATTGGCAACATCCAAAAACACCACGCCGACATCTGTTTTGTGTATGATTTCGGGAGTACAGACCTTCACAACAACTGGATATCCCATATCAAAGGCGGCGGCGACGGCGCCCTTGCGGGTCGTGACGATCTTCCCCAAAATCGGGATCTCGTAAAATTTCAGCGTTTCAACGGTATCTGCAAAATTCAACTGCCGGCTGTCCATTATTCCACCTTCCCGTATGAAGTGATGAATCGAGAAACTACCGGCCTCTGGCGAGACGGCAGATTTTTGATTATAATAAAGTCCCTCTTAAGATTTGGGTATTGTTTCATTTTTCGATGAAAAGCGCAAACGTCGCGGGCGTGAGCCCCGTTGCTCTACGGCATAATAAGAACCTTTGTTTGACTGGGGGCGATCTGTGCGCCGGCCGGCATATTAGCGTTCGTTCCATTGTGCGCCGTCATCGACCCGAGAAAAATCGCCTTCTGGCCCTCGAATTTCACTTTCGAGCTGCCCATTTTGAAAGTGACCTTGTTCATATTGACATTGGAAACCATCCCTCCAATGGTTCCCGCTTCATCCCCCTGCGACTGGGGTATCTCTGACTTTAAGATCACACCTTCTTTACCGACCAGCTTGACCTTTGCCGAAGTATCTTTCGCCTGGGGAACCATCCCAAAATTCGGATAGGGAATCGGAACAAAGGGCGCGGGCGGCGCTGGAGTTTTACAAACATCTGGAAAGGCGAAACATTGTCCGCCGCCTTTTGTCGATGCAGGTATACACATGGTGCAACTCCTTCTACCCAAGGTGGATTTTTTCGCCCTTGATCTTACAATCCGTATCCGCCTTCATGTAAATACGATGGCTTTTGAGCTGAGAACTCCCGGCGACAAGAGTGCGCATCCGGCCGGCCTTCATCTGAATGAGACCCGAGACCCTCGTGCAGACTGTCTCCGACTTCTCGACAACCTCTCTTGCCAGCCGCTCCAGTCGTCCGACAACAACGCGTGCCGTCTTTAATGACGCGGTAAAGGACCCTCCGGTGAAGGTCGTTTCTTCAATCTGATACCGGGCCAATTTTGCGTTGATAGCAACCTCTTCGCCCTCCAGGCTCACCACACCGCTGCTTCTTAGGCGGATATCGCCATGTTTGGCAACGAGTTCTAGGTCCCCTTGCTCCACCGTGAGGCGGCTCTTGCCGGTCGCCGGATCGTATTCAAAGATGAGATCCCCTCTTCTGTCGACAATTTGGAGTGTTTCGCCGTCGCCGGTGCCGGCGCGTCTCGCCATTGCGCCGTCCAAGGTCCTAAGTTCGACGTCCGGGCGGTTCCAATCCAGAGCTCGATCTGTGCTCTGACCTGATTTGTTTGCTTTGGTTCCTATATCATCCAACACGGGCAGCATCATGACCTCCCGGCCAAATTAGTACAACGGGTCCGAAGTCATCATCACTTCGGCGCCTTCCAATCCTCGGCTTCCGCAAGATCCTTATCAGTAGATCTTGCATTCTTCTTATTCGCGCCTTTCCAAACAGCATTCTTATCATCGATCCGGTGCAAGACCGCCTGCGTCAGATCCGCATCCGTAAAGTCAGCGCCCTGCACATTCGCATGGGAGAACAAGGAGAACGGAATCGATGCCTTTCGGAAAACGGCTCTCGCGCAATCCGCCTTGCTCAACTCAACGCGATCCATGCGGGCATTCGTGAAATTCGCACTTTTTAGATCCGCCTTCTCAAAACAGGAGCATCTGAGGTCGGCGCCGGTAAAGTCCGCGCTGCTGATGATGCACTCTGTGAAATCCGCCGTCTTACAGGCGGCTTTCTGAAATTTCGCATTTGTGAGATCGGCCCCTGAAAATTTAACCTGCGAACACTCCGATTCACTGAGATTTACATTTCCCAAATTGGACTTCGCAAGATCAGAATCGGTGAATCGACATCTCTGAAGATCCAATCCTTCGAGATTGGCGGATTCAAGATTGCACAATTGGAAAATCGATTCCTTAATGCTGGAGGAGGTCAGATCGGCGCTCTCCAAATCAACCTGCAAAAAAGTCGCCTTTTCGATTCTGGCGCCATCGAGCAGGCAACCGACCATCTCACATCCCTCAAGGTTTGTTTCTACAAACTTGGCTCGTGTGAGATCCGCTTTTGTAAGGATCGAGTTTTTCAAATTGGCTTGGTTGAGGTCGGCGCCCTGAAGATCCGCCCCTTCAAGATCGGTATCGATGATCTGCGTACCAGATAAATTTGCTGTCTTTAGATTGACATTCGCCAACGCCGCTCCCCTGAGAACCGCCCCGCTCAGATCGCAACCTTCCAAAGAAGAAGTTTCAAACTCCGTCCCATGAAGATTGGCCCCGCTGAGTATCGCTTCACTTAAATCTGAGCCCAAAAACCGCGCCTCTTCAAGGTTGGCCGCATCACATCGTGCGGCCGTCAAATTACAATCCCGGAAGATTGTATCCTTGAGGTTTGCGCCTGTAAGTTGCGCCCCTTGAAAATTGATTTTTTCAAAAGAGGCGTCAAAGAAATCGGCATTCTTGAGATCGGATTCGCTGAGATCCAGCGCCACCAGGCGAATGCCCTCAAGCGATTCTCCGGCGGCGATCTTTTCAAGAACCGCCTCTCTTGATTCAAGTGTATCCATAGTCCTACCGTTTCAATTCCGCTAATTTGGTCATTTTCAGATTGGCGCCATCCAATCGAATCCCTGAAAGAACGGCATCAAGTAACTCCACCTCATATAGATTCGAACCGGAAAAATCGGCTCTAGTAAGATCTGCCTTTTCGAGACTTCCTTGAAAGAGATTCGTCTTCTGCATCTTGGCTTCGCACAAAGAAGCCTTTATGAATCGAGAACCCTTCAAAACGGCCCCAAGGAAATTGGCGTTGGCCAAAGAGGCTTTCTCAAAAGTCGCTCTTTCCATCTGAGCGCCGGTGAAATCGGCCTGATTGAGGCAGGCTTCTTCCCATATCGATTCGAAGCCTTGAATGTTAATAAAAAGTCCCTGCGTGAAATCACATTTTTCAGAGGCTCGAATTTTCGTCAGGTCCGCTTCACTCATATTAACGTCTCTTCCGGAAGCCCCTTCAACCGAGGCCTCCTTTAGATTCGACCCTTGAAATTCAGCTTCCGAAAGATCCGCACATGAGAAATCCGCCCCTTGAAAATCGCACTTCTGCATCTTTGCCCGCGCGAGATCCGCTTCGCAGAAAATGGTGTGAAGGGCGGTGGCGCCATTGAGAACCGCCTCCTGAAGCTTTGCCTGCTCAAAGATCGCGTCATTAAGGATGGCGCCGGATAAATTCGCTTTGGTAAGGTCGGCGTGCGTCAAGTCGGCATCCTTCAGAAGGGCGCCGGATAGATTGGCATTGGAGAGATCAGCGCCGGTAAGATCGGCTTCCGTTAAGTCGGCCTCGGATAGATCGCAATTTCTAAGAATCGCATTGGCGAAAGCCACCTCGCGAAGATTCGCCTTCCGGAGAACGATGCCCGTCAGATCAATCCCGGTCAAATCCCTGCCGGACAATCCTTCCTCCTCCGCTGCTCTTTCTTTGACGATGATGGCCATAGGACTCACTGATGCGGGGGTGGAACCGAGCTCGCCCCGAAGGCGCCCATCTTTTTCTTCCGCCGTTTCACCCGGCGGTTCTTCCATAATCGAATCGGTTTCATCCTCACGATCCATCTCCGAAACCAAAGAGGGTTCAATTAAGAGGGATTGATAATGGCCGGCAGGCTTGCGCTCATCGGATAGATTCTCGGTGGCGATAATAATGTGCCGGATTTCCTCATAATCGTCTGATTGGATCTCAGCGACACCCCGCCATACAAGAACGAGTTTCTCGGCTTCCATATCCACCCAAAGCGTGTCCAGGTTCATCGGGATCTCAGAAAACGCATCGCCGCCACCAACCGTTTGACTCTTCAGATTCAAGAATGTCCGGATTTTCAATCCCGGTAATTGTGATCGATATTGAGGAAACTCGGGGTGCAGGTTTTCAAAATAGAGTTTTTCATCTCCCCTGAGATATCCCTCTAACTGAAGCTCAGGCGGCGCGGCGTTAAAGTAGCTCCAGTCAAAATCCTTGGGAAACCAGGGCCAGCGTTCTTTCAGCCAGTTCCCCTTGTATGTGCCGAGTTTGGAGGCTCTCAGCTCCCACATCCTGCCCAATGCGCCGAATCCCGCGGGATCGGGATGATGGCTCGGCGAACTGATGAGGTTCCGGGGATCTTCAATATTGGGCAGTTCCTTTACATTCTTTCCATTCTCCAATTTACGTTTGGAATTTCCCTTGCCCGTGGGATTGGCTTTGAATCCCTCTCCGCCGAAGCTGCTTTCGTATCGAAGCTCCATCTCGGTGAAAGGTTCAGGATCCGACATGCCACCAAGCGCGCCGAACGAGCCTCTCCAATGGCGGTTTCCAATGACGTTGAGTGAATGGCTTCTATCGCCTACTTGAAATGTGACGCGGCAGACGGTTTGGGGCCTTTTTCCGGATGTATGGCATTTGCCGGCCAGCAGAAGATCGGCCCGTGGCTTGAAGAAGGCGAAATCGGATTCATATCGGCATCCGCAAATACCCTCTTCATCATCCGGGTAGGGCTCATCGCCGGTTGGGAAGGCTTGATCATCAGCCGGGACGGCCACGCCGCCATTTGTGATATCAAAGGTTCCTTTAACAATAAAGGTCATGGAATAACCCGGAAAATTCATCCGTCCGACCAGAGGCGCGGCTTGAAAAGGTGTTTCATTGAGGATATTCACGATGGCTCCTCAATCCTCAGTTCTTCCCGATTTGATCCAGGCCCTTCACGAATTCCTTGTGGGCCTTCTCTTCATCCTCAAGCATCTTCTCAAGTTCTTCCACCGACTTTTCCGCCTCTTCCTTCGGCGCCGGTGGATTTAAAAGCGAATTGGGATCCACGCCGATAAGTTTCGCGGCCAATGCCAGCTCCTCTTCGGCTTCTTTCACAAATTTCTCGAGCTTTTCAACCGCCTTTTCGACATCTTCTTCCTTCTCCTCGGCCTCTTTGGGTTCGATCAGCACGGAGTTGGGATCGATACCCAATACCTTGCATCCCTCACCCAAATCCTTTTGCGCCTCGGCCATTTCCTTCTCAGCCTTGGCCACTGCCGCTTCCGCCTGCGCCATCTCGAGAGCAGGATCCAACTCCTCGGGGATTTCCACCATCTCATTCTCCAAATAATGATTCTCGGGACAAGTTGTTACTTCTTCGCCGTAATCGTAGATCCAAATTTAAAGGTGCTTCCGGTGAAATCAAAGGTGCTGCAAGAGCTCTTGATTTTTGTATCCGATTCCTCGACAAGCTTCTTGGTATCGATATTAAATTCCTCTTCGGCCTCCAATTCAATCTTTCCTGATTTGTCAGCTTTGATTTTTGTTTTTTTCGTTACTATTGATATGCTGTCCTTCTCCAATTTGATCTCGTTATCTCCAACTTTAAAGCAAATCTCTTTCTCGGCCTCCAGTACGATCTTCCCGTCTTTCTGTTTTGTGAAAATGGATACCGATTTGTCGGTTTCCAGCTTTGTTTCACCGTCTTTTTTCATCGTCAGCCGGCTGCCCCCCTTTTTCTTGGGGGTCAACAGGCGAATCTCTTCTTCGCTGTTTGTTTCGACAAATTTCTTGCCGCTGACGGTGATTTCCCCTTCCGGTTTCATGCTGACAGTACTCTTGGGACCCTTTTTCCAACCAGGGGTGGCAATATAGATTTTCCCATCCGCATACATTTCTATGGCCCGGCCTGATCCAATATGCGTATCCATCTCACTAATGAGCCACAGGAAGCGGGCGCCCAGGCCGATCGCCACGGTTGCATCGATCGCGATGGTTCCTCCGCTTGAAGTTGCATCATACTTGTTCATTTTCAATGCACAGGATCCGTCGGCATGTGACGTGAGAGAAAGACCGGGTTTGGCGAAAAGTTGACCGGCTGTGCTCCCAAGAACAGTACCGGCTTTGATCCCATGTTTGTACATTAACACCTTAAGTAGTGAATCAAGGACCTTGGACAAGGATTGCACCCCCTGTTTGAGGGTATCATCCTTGATACTCCGCCTTCCTTTATCGAGGCCGGATGTCAACATTGCGCGGATAGCGCTTTCGGTCCAACTTCCGACGCTGATCGAGATCATCATCTTATCAATAATGCTGGTCAGCGCTCCCTGCACGGCTCCCAACCCACCGGTCTCCCAGTTGATTTGAACCCCGGGATCAGAGCCGGATCCCATCCGCAGCATCGTCTTCCCGTCACCGGATCCCATCACAATGCGCTGGGATCCGTCGGTATCCTCCATCATCATCATATTGCCGCCGCCGGTGACGAAACCCGCCTTGGTTTGGTTGTCGGAATTGATATGCGTCGATGTTTCGGGATTCGGGACGGCAGAAGCTATGATCGGCCGGTCGGGGTCCCCATCAGCAAAAGTAATGAGAACCTCGGTTCCCTTGTGCAACGGGAAGTGCATCCCATAGTCAGCGCCCGCATACGGTTGCGCCATCCGCATATATCGCGATGCCTTGCCGTCTTTGAGGTTGCTCAAGTCGAAGGGCAACTTTATTTTATAGCGCCCTTGGTCGTCGATTTCAGCGTACTGCCCCGAGCCGCCGGCATCGACTTTGGCGTTCATCGTGCCGGTGAACTTAGGCCGCGGCGCCCGGCGCGCCGGCCGGAAGGGAACATCCGCGGGAATCGCCGTGATCTCGTTGCGGTACGAGGCCTCACCGGACTCTCCTAAGGCGGCGCTTCCCAAACCGCTCGGTTGTTGGCCGAAATGTTCAACCTCAGTGAGAAGGTACTCAATATCGAAGCTGTCGCGATAATGATCCTCAAGTGTGAATTTGTACCCGCACCGGCAAGCGCGAACACCGCTCTGTCCATAGAAAATCTTTTGCTGGGAGAGGATCTCTTCCGCGCGCACTTTGGCCAGACGGTCACCTTCGCTTTGATCCTTAAAGTGGGCCCCATACTCCATGACTTTTCCATGTCCATCCGACAGGATATCCGCCGAGCTCTTCAACTCTTTTGACGGCGTTCGGTAATTGTAATCCTTAAGAATAACCTCTGCCGGCAGGGCCTTCTGTCTCATCGTCAGGGAGGTAATCGTCTCTCCACCCGGCTCCATCCCCTTAGGCTCGCGATAGAGCAACGTCGGATCATCACAGGGGATCTCGGTATGAATGGACATATTATCGGCGATAATCAACTTCTCATGTTCATCACCCTGCTCGAAGTAGTAAAAGATCCCCTCGTGTTCCATAAGCCGTTGGACAAAATTGAGATCATTCTCCTGATACTGCGAAACATATTCACTCACCGCATACGTCTCAGAGAGTTCTATGGAAAAATCCTCGCCCGCGCCCAATCCGTGATCTTCGAGAACTTCCGTGATGATCGTCTTCACATCCTTATCCAAGAAGATGCGGCTTTGACTGGTGAGTTCCAACAATGACAGACGCGGGACCACTACCGCCCTATAATGATATTGTTTCCATTCCTTTCCATATTCGAGAAATTCAAAACTCAGCACGACGCCGTGAATTTGTACAATATCATCGTTTCGCCGGATTTCGATGGTGGCGGGATGCTGGATGATCTGGGTCGCATCCACATCCGGATCAGATGAACCCAATTCGATCACAAAGCGATACGGCTCCGAGATCGCTTCATGCCCCCTGATTCCAAAAACATTGAAGGTGCTCGGTTCCAGTTGACCGGCCGTGAATGCAAAATAGACTCCTTCTGGAATAGGCATATCCTTCAGCTCCTCTTAGATCCTTATTCCGGCTCCGGCTCCGCAAAATTCAGCGTGAAGGATTCATCCTCCGCGACGCCGAGCTTCACCGAATCGCCAAGCGGCCCTTCCGCCATCTTCTCCAATATCGACGTTGAGAGGAGAGGCAGCAATGTTTGCCGGATGATGTGGTCGATATTCCGGGCGCCCGTTTCCACCTCCGTACAACGATTGGCGATCAGATCCACAACGGCCGGATCGATATCGAATTTCATCTTGTGGCTTTCCATCAGCCGGTTGCCGATCTGCTTGAGTTTAAGGACGACGATATCTTTGAGAACATCTGTGCCCAGCGTATAGAAGGGAACAATCTCCATACGGGCCAGCAGGGCGGGCTTGAAATGTTGCGAGAGGGTCGGGCGGATGGCTTTTACAATCTCCTCGCAGGACGGCGGCACCGGTCCCGTAGAAAGACCCGTGATCAAATCGGTGGCGAGATTGCTCGTCAAGAAAATAACGGTGTTTTTGAAATCGATCACCCGCCCCTCGCCGTCGGCCAGCATCCCCTTATCAAAGACCTGATAGAAAATGTTCATGACTTCAGGATCGGCCTTTTCCACCTCATCCAGTAAAACAATGGAGTAGGGCCGCTGCCGGACAGCCTCAGTCAATACACCCCCCTCGCCATACCCGACATACCCCGGCGGTGAGCCGAGCAGGCGGCTCACCGTGTGTTTCTCCTGGAACTCCGACATGTTGATCGTGGTGACAAAACGCTCGCCGCCGAACATGAGATCAGCCACGGAAAGGGCCATCTCGGTTTTGCCGACACCGCTGGGGCCCACAAAGAGAAAGACGCCGATGGGTGTCTTGGGATTGTTCAATCCCGCGCGGGAGGCGCGGATTCCCCGATCCACCGCATCAATCGCCTGATCCTGACCTTTGATCCGGCCTGCCAGACCTGTTCTAAAATTGAGGATCGCGCTGGCGTCATCGCTCATCATCTTACCGAGCGGGATGCCGGTCCATGCGCTGACAACATTGGCAACCAACGTTCCATCCACGACAATCGGAACCAGCGGATGATCGCCCTGGATCTCCTGAAGCGCCTCCAGCGCCGCGTTCAAATCTTTGCGGAGCTGCTCTTCATCAATCGGCATCTCCGCAACCGGCCTGTCCTCAGTCGGCTTTTCTTTTCCGGCAACCGTCCCCTCCGGTTCAACCGCGACATCTTTGGGTTTGTCCGAGATCTCTATTTTACCCGCAGCCTTTTTTGCTTTTGCCGAGACCGCATCACCGGGCACCAACTTCGCTCTTAATTCCTGTACTTTCTTTACAGCTTCCCTCTCCCTATTCCACCGGGCGGTCAGCTCCTTGCGGGATTCCCCAAGCGCTGCGATCTCTGTCTCCAAGGCGCCCACCCGCTCTCCATCAACCTCCAATCCCAGGGCCTCATCGCGTTTCAGCGCCTTGAGCTCGCGCTCCAGACCCTGAATTCGCCTTTCGAGATCATCCAGCTCGGCTGGTTTGGCGCCTCCGGCCACGCGCACACGCGCCGCCGCGGTGTCCAGAAGGTCAACGGCCTTGTCGGGAAGCTGACGGCCGGAGATATAACGGCTGGAGAGTTTCGCCGAGGCGATAACGCCGTCTTCGAGAATCCGGACGCCGTGCGCCTCTTCGTACTTCTCGCGGAGACCCCGCATCATGAGGATCGTCGCCTCGACCGAAGGTTCATCGAGTTTTACAATTTGGAACCGCCGTTCGAGAGCGGGATCCTTCTCAAAATACTTTTTGTACTCCGACCAGGTCGTCGCCGCGACCGTGCGCAATTCCCCCCGGGCGAGCGCCGGTTTGAGCAGGTTCGCCGCGTCGCCGCTCCCGGCGGAGCCTCCGGCCCCGATCAGGGTATGCGCCTCATCAATAAATGTAATAATCGGCGTCGGCGACCCCTTGATCTCCGAAATGACCTGTTTCAGTCGATTTTCAAACTCGCCCTTCATGCCGGCCCCGGCCTGTAGCAGGCCTAGATCGAGGCCGAGAAGTCGCACGTTCTTCAGAACATCCGGAATATCCCCTTCAACAATCCGAAGAGCGAGTCCCTCCACGACCGCGGTCTTCCCCACGCCGGGTTCGCCGACGACGATGGGATTATTCTTGCGCCGGCGGGCGAGAATATCGATCATCTGGCGGATTTCCGCATCGCGCCCGAAGACGGGGTCGATTTCCCCGGCGCGGGCCCTTGCCGTGAAGTCGATACAGAAACGCCCGATCGCCGTTTCGTCCATCGGCCGACCCGGTGTCGGAGCGCCGCCCGGGGTGGCCTCTTCCTGCGTCATCTCCGCCTCGCGGCTGGCCGCGGTGATGCCGAAGAGATCCTTCTTGAGTTCATCCACCCCTATTCCATCCAACAATTGTGCAAGATCTTCCTCGGTGTAGCGGTCGGGTCGCAGAACCAACGCCTGCAGGAGCATACCGGAGCGGATCTGGGATAATTGATAATCAACGGAGCAAAGCAGCCATGCATCCTGAATCCAATTCAGCAGCAGTGGAGAGAAGACCGGGCGGCCCGAGTTTCCGGTGCGCCGGCGCTCCAGAATATGCTGCAGCGCCTTTATCAGCCGGGATGGATTGATTTCGAAATGCCTTAGAATCTGGTGGATATCTGTATTGGGATCTTCGAGGAGCTGCAGCAAATGATGTTCGACTGTCACCTCGTAATGTCCATGCGATACACATAAGCCGGCCGCAGCCTCCAGGCTATGAGTGCAATAGCTGTTGAGTTTTTTTATAAGTCCCTTGATATCAACTTCCATTATGACGCTCTCCTTGTCGGGGTTCCCCCGCTCCCGGCGGATGAACGCTCCGGGGAAGCGGAACTCCTTCTCAATGGATCCAATTTCTTAATCGAAAGAACAACCCGCCCCTCATCGCGGCCGCGCGGTGTGAGCCAGCTCAGCCGCCCAAGCGGCAGTCCGGCGCCGGCCGAAAGACGGAGCGAGGGCACTTCGGGGGCCTTGATCCTCAATAGGATATCAAAATGCAACGGGTCGGATATGTAGAGGCGGACATAGCGAACCAGGTTGTGCAGGGCCTCTCCACCGGGAAGCATTGTGCGCGCGGTGTCGAGAGAGATCGGTCCGATAATAACCCGGAACGCCCCCATCACATCCCGAACACTCTCCCCGATCACCAAATCACGACCCAGCCGTGAAAAACGCCGGCCGAATTGTGAAATTGAGTCACGTGGGATCGGCACCCTCCGTTCCACGCAGCTTTGTATGCGAACCCTGAGCCCGTCGAATTGCGCGGAGAGCAGCGCTTCGAGCCCCGCCGCCGACCGGGACTGCGAAACAAAAAGTCCGGCCGTCCGCAGCAGCAGGACATCCGGCGGTCCCAGCGTATTCTGAATCCCCCGCGTTCCCAATCCGACCAGACACAGCATCCGGCGTGTCTGATGATCCTGCGGTTTGGACTTGAACAAAGAATCATGCCTGTATTTCAACCACGCGCGATAAACATAGGAGATAAGACGGTGATGAAAAATATCCAGAAAATCCCTGAGGGGCGAGGCATCCGGGCCGCTCCAAAGGATCTCTTCTGAAAAATGGGTCGGCATCGGAGAGGCGGGGCCATAGAGCCCCATGAAGTTCACCGTGACATTGTACTGTTCGGGAAACAATTCGCCTTTGGTCATTTCGACGCCGGCGACATCGGAGGGGGGGAAACCAAGAGTGGTGTTCGGACGGAAGCGGATCGTCTCGCGTTCCGGCGGGCCTTCCATGCCGGGCAGAAGGCTCTCCGGCTGATGGCGCAGGATAAGATTCACCAGCTGGAAAAATGAGTATCGATGACTCGCTTCCAGCAGTCTCTCGATCACAGGAGGGGCTGTCGACCGGTCCGGCATGGCCACGAATATTCCTCTCCGCGCTGCATCCCTTTAACCGTGAGCTGTGTGAAGGAATTCAACGTCACGTAGAGTCCGATGAATTCATCGAGGATGCTACCCATGAGATAGAGATCCCCTTCGTTTGCGAAATGGTCCTCCAGCATTTCAATCGTCACCTGGTTTCCGCGCACGGGAAAACCGCGAATCATAAAATCGCGCGGTTGTGCGGTGACAGTCTGGATCCCTTTCATCCGCAGGACATTCGCCCGCGCGGCGCGTTGATCCCGGATAACCTGAAAATTGTAAAGTTCAAGTATCCCGCGCAACCCCTCCACACTGATCAGAGAGAGATAATTGAGGGACATGTGTGAAATCAACCGCCAGTGCAGATCTCCATGCAATGGAGGGGCAACCGAAGGCTTCGGCACCGTTATATTTTTATATTTTGCAAAAGACGGCGAGCTTTCCGTCGGGATCTTGATATCGCCCATCCGCAACCCCTCCGGCAAACGCCGGTTTGTACAGGTCAAGTCAAGCGAGATCGTCTCAACGGCCGGAAGGTCGTCCTCCCCCTGCGCGTCAGCAAAGGAGAGGTAGGTATCGACCCGCTCATCGATGACGGAACTCTGAAGCCTGGCAAGATAATAAGATCCTTGGCGCTCGGCGAGGCTGTGCACAAATGAATAGAAGGGCGGAAATATGACTTCGCGCGCCGTTCCCGTCCGGTAGCCGGAGACCTGATCGATGGAATAAATCTCATAATGAAGAGGATGGCGGCCGGACGGACGAACGCGGTATTCAGTTTGTGTCCGGTCCAACCGAATAGGGTCGCCTTGATTCGGGAAGAGATTTACAATCGGGGTGCAATAAAGGCGGATATTCTCATCTTCCGGCCGCAGATTTGCATCGAGCTGATGCGTGAATTCGATTTCAACCTGGAAAAGCTCCTCGACATCCATCGATCCCAGTTGATCCAGTCCTTTCAGTTCTACAAACAAAAACTTCTCGGGCAATGTGAAATACTCTTGAAGGAGTCCGTAGCCCGGGAAAGACGCCGCCGGATGGGGCAGCAGATTCTCGTTCTCGCCGAATCCACCGGGTTTGATCCTCAACCTCGCCGAGGGCCATTCCCCCTCAGGGCGGCCCGCCTGTTCAACACGAAGCCGTACCTCTTTTACATGTTCACAGAGATGAAGGTAAAGGGCGTAGGATGTAGCCGCTTCGCCGTGCAGGAACAGCCGGAGGCTCTTAAGATCCATCGCGCCGGGCGGCACCTGGTTGTGAAGGCGGAATTTCAACATCAGCCGCGAGGGTCCTGCGATTTGTGTGTCGAGATGCACATGTTCCAGCTCGATCGGATGAACCGGCACATCATACGCCGTACGAAAACGGCAGGATGTGCCCTCGACCGGCACCGATTCGATCTCGCTTCCCCTTGGGATCATCCGGTCCTCGCGAAGACTCGGAAACATCGGGGAAAATTCCAGCATCGCCATCGATGGAATCGGACGGAGGTAATGCGGCCACAAAAGCCCAATGAGCGCATGGGTCAACTCGGGAAGCTCGTCATCCAATTTCTGGCGGATGCGCGCGGATAGGAAGGCAAACCCCTCGAGCAGCCGCTCCACATCGGGGTCACTCCCCTCCCCGGCGAGAAGATGCGCTGCGGCCGGATGGGCCTTGGCGAACTCAGAACCGAGATCCCGGAGATATCGGAGTTCATCCTGGTAGTATTTGTTAAACATACCGCCCTTTATCCCTTGACCTGCACTTCGCCTGAGGTGTCAATCCGCGTTTCGAACCAGACAGAGGCGTTCCCCTCCTCGGTCACCAACCGCGCTTTTATTTCAAAGCGGAGCGCAAAGGGATCGTCGTCGTTCGGCGCGTGTTGGATTTGGACTCGCTCCAGGCGGGGTTCATACTTTTCAATCGCCCGCCGGATCGCGCGCCGCATACCGGCGATCGATTCGGGATAATTATGGATGACCTCTGTCAGATCGGGAATCCCATAGTCATCCTGCGTGAGCGCGTGACCGTGGCGGGAATTCAGAAGACGGCGCAGATTATCCAGAACAGACTCCGCCAATCGCGCCGTATTTCCGTGAATCCTGCGGGCCTCTCCGGCATCGGGATCACGAACCCGATCCAGCAGGCTCCTTTCCCGGGGCATAGCAACCTCCCTGGGAGCCGCTTAAACTAAAGTGAGTCCAACCCGGGAGCGTCTTTGGCACTCCCGGATCGAACGCCACAAGGTGTCAATGATGCGGATTACTCCACAGGGGACTGCCAATCGTCCTCCGACTCCACGCCGTCCGGCACAAAGGTCCAGACGATCTTTTCATATGTGAAGGAGACATCTTCCATATGGGTGAAGTTGTTATTCCTCGCATCCAAGACATTGGGGATGTATTCCTTGATGCTGACAAGAACGGCGTTGGTCAGAGTAGTCGTGAAATAATGCTGCTCGGAGGCGCCGCCCTCGGGATTCGGCCGGTACCACTTGAGTGTCACCGTCAAATGCTCCCCGGTCACCAGCGCCAGATAAAGCTGCGGTGAGATCTTGTCGAGTTCCTTGGTCACCACCAAGGGATTATGCATCCTCTTGCCCGTGGAAAGCCCGGTTTGTGGACTCCGCGGCATCAACACCTCATGGACCAACGCCTGTACAAGAACCGTGCCCTCCCGGCCTTTCATCTTAACGGGACCTTCAAAAGCCCCCTGGGTCATGCCCTCAATCGTCAAATGGATTGGCATCGGCATAACTGCAACCCTCCTTAGTTTGCGACCAACATTCGGATGCCCAAATCCGGATCATCGCATCGAACCGCTCCCTTCCGACCGCTGCTCCGGGTTTTCTTTTTTGAACTCCTACTTGTCCAGTTTTCCAACGAGCGACAATGTAAAGAAGGCGCCCATGTACTTGAAGTGCGGCCTCACTTTAATGCCGACCTTGTACCAGCCGGGATCGCCCTCGACATCCTCAACCGTGATCTGGGCTTCCCGCAGGGGACGGCGGGCCTTGCTTCCGGCATCCGCCACATCCATCTGAAGAACGTATTGTGAAATCCATTTGTTCAGATCCCGCTCGAGATCGCCGCGCTCTTTGGAAGTCCCAATCGCTTCCCGCTGCAGCACTTTGATGTAGTGCGCCATCCGGTTGATGATGAACATATAGGGAAGCTGTGTGCCCAATTTGTAATTGGCCTCGGCTTCCTTTCCTTCCTTTGATTGCCCGTAAAACTTCGGTTTCTGGCACGAGTTCGCGGAGAAGAAACAGGCGTTGTCGCTTCCCTTGCGCATCGTGAGGCCGATGAAACCTTCCTCGGCCATCTCAAACTCGCGCCGTTCGGACAGAAGCACCTCGGTGGGAATCTTCTGTTCCATCGCTCCCATCGCCTTGAAGACATGCACCGGGAGGTCCTCTACGGCGCCGCCGCCTTGGGGGCCGATGATATTCGGACACCAGCGGTATTTTGCAAAGCTGTCGGTCAGCCGCGTTGCGAAGGTAAAGGCGGTATTCCCCCAGAGATACTTCTCGTGGCCGTCAGTCACCTTTTCTTCATAGTTAAAATCTTTAATAGGGATCGTCTCCTCGCCGTAGGGCAGGCGCAGGAGGAAACGCGGCGCCGTAAGACCCACGGAGCGGGCGTCTTCAGATTCCCGGAAGGATCTCCACTTCGCATATTGCGGCGCTTCGAAGATCGAATGGAGGTCTTTGAGGTTCGGCACCTCCGTAAAGGAGTCGACCCCGAACATCTGCGGGCCGACGGAGGTGATGAACGGCGCATGCGCCATCGATGCGACGCTGGCCACGTACTGCAGCAGCTTTATATCCTGGGGATGGTGCGTGAACTCGTAATTGCCGATCATCGCGCCGATCGGCTCGCCGCCGAATTGCCCGTACTCGGCGGTGTATACATGCTTATACAAACCAGACTTCACGACCTCCGGCGCATCCTCAAAGTCATTGAGCAGATCGTTCTTAGAGACATTCAGCATTTCGACCTTGATGTTTTCGCGGAAATCAGTCCGGTCGATTAAAAGCTTCATCCCGCGCCACGCCGATTCCATCTTCTGGAACTGGTCGTTATGAAGCACCTCATCGATTTGCCCGCTAAGCTTCTCGTCCAGCTGAGCGATGATTTGATTGACCACGGACTGATGAACCTTGGCCGTTACAGCACCGGGGCGGACCAATTCCTTGATGAAGGCCTCGAGTCCGCGCTTGGCGATGGCATAGCTCTCATCCGTGGGTTTGTACTTTGTTGTTTGTACAATCTGATCAAGAATCGAACCTTCAGCTTCTACGGCCTCCGCTTCGGCTCCCTTTTTCTCCATCTCCTGATCCGCCATAACCTACCTCCAAGCGTCCTTCGGGTCACCTTTCCTTCATGTGAACCATAGCGGACCGGTGTGATCAGCCCGCGGGTCATCACTCATTACGACCTATTCGGGCTTTTCCGCACCGGATTCATCCAACCCCAGCTCCTTGATCAGTTTGTCCCGCTTTTCGGGATCCTTGAGGAGCGCTTCAATCTTCTTGCGGAATGCCGGCACATTCGCCAGCGGGCCCTTCAACGCCGTCAGCGCGTCTCTCAATTCCAACATCTTCGCCAACTCAGGAACTTGGCGCGCGACCGCCCCGGGTTCAAAATCCTTAAGGTCTTTGAAGTTTAGATTGACGGGGAGTTCAGCGTCTTTGGCGCCGCTGAGCCGATCGGCGACATTGAAGGTCAGATTGAGATTCTGCTTTCCCATCACCTCGCTGAAGTTGTCTTTATCCACATTGACAACCTTCCTGTCTTCCAGCGGCGTTTCATCTTCCCGCAATGTGAAATCGCCCATGACCATCATTTTCAACGGAAGTTCAATTTCCGCCTGGGCGTCGCCGGTCGCAGGCTTATAGACAATATTAACGCGCTCTTTTGGAGCGACGGACCCTTCCTTCGCCATGACTTCCTCCTTCTGATTTCTACTTCTTACCTTCCAACGCCAGCGCCGTCGCGGGATCGACACGGCAGAGCCGTGTGAGGATCTCCTGCGAACGCGTTGCGGCATCCGGAGGGGGTTGTCTCATCGCAGAGACAACCTTGGTGTGACAAAGATACAATGACTTTACCACATCCAAATAAAGAGTCCGGTCCCAATCCGCGATGGTGGAATTCCGCATCGCTTCATCGAGGGACTCGAGAATGGCCAGAGCGGTTTCCTCGTGTTTCTTCTCCATACAGAGGAACGCCGCCTCCAGCCTCCACAGAACCCGCGCCTTGAAGGACCCGGCCTTGCGGGCGCCATCCTCCAGAAGCCGGACAGCCTCGGCCAGCTTTTTCTGCCGGGCCAGCGAGCGCGCCTCCTCCCGTCCGACTTTGAAGGCACCGGTATCATCCTCATCCGCCAATGAAACGGATGCAAGGGGCGCTTCAACCGAAGGCCCATCCCCTTGGGCGGCCGTCTGGATCCGCGTTCGGATCCAACGCTGCGTCTCATCATTGGCCAAGGGTTGGCCGCTCCGGAATTTCAACGCGATCAGGCCGGGGAGCCGCCGCAGCAGCGAGCCCACCTCCTGCCGCACCGCCTCCGCCGCGGGGTAATAATCCTCCCCCAGACCTTCCAATGCTTCGGCCGTAAATCGATTGAGATCAAGCCATAAGATGGCTGAAGGGAACCGCCCTTCAGCCTCATCGAGAACTGTTTTGCACTGGCCCCGGTCCAAGGACTCCTGCAGCCGGTCCAGAAAATCGGGCGGCTGGAAACCAGGGAGATGGGTCTGATCGCCGGTATGGGTCGGCAAACCGGTCACCTCCATCCAGGCCAGGCATCGCGGGAGGCGGTAGGCCAGAGGGTTCGTCGGATCGTGGGCCATATAATAGTCGGCAATAGACCGGGCCGTCTGACGGATGGTGTTCAGCGCGCGGCCGGCCGATTCCTCCGATGCGATCTCTCCCGGCGGGGGCGATGATGCGGTCCCCGGAACGGCTTCAGTCCCCGCTTGCATCGCCGCCGCTTGCCCCGCTGTCGACGAGGTGGGAGCGGCCGGTTTGGGTTCCGGCCTTGCGGCCTTGGTGGCCGCCTCGTTCAAGGCGCTCTGAATTTCGGTGAGGAAGGGGCCTGAACCTTCAATCTTTTCTGCCAGAACGCCTTGCACCTCTTCCAGGAGGCGCCTCGCCTCCTCGATGATTTCAGCATCAGCAACCGTCGGCTGCAGGCGTTTGAACCCCTGCCCGCCCCGCTCCGACAGATACTCCAGCGCTGCGATGCGGCCCCTGATCCGCTTTTTCTCAGGATGCAGGCCGTCCCAATGCTCTTTGATCATGTCCAGAAGGATCTGAAGGCCGGTGATGAGGCCCGTATAACGGTAAGTGTGGATGAGTCCCACCGTAAGATAAACGGCGACAAGGAGATCCTTGGCCTTCTGGGTCAGCAGATCGTTGCAGTATTGCAGGACTTTCGGCCAATCGGGCGGGGAAGCGTCGGGCAGTTCGAGCGAGCGCATCTCCCCCTGGAGAAGCTCGAATGTGGGCTCATCCCGGCATCCGTCACCGGCCGGGTTATCGCCGGAGATGGGCTTTGCGCCGATTTCGCGAAGTTCGGATAATTCCATGAGTTAACCCGCACGGCCATCCGGTTTTGCTGAATCAAGGTCGTTTCCCGTATCCATCGGCTTCAGCGGCGAGATGTGGCGCAAAATCATCAGATCATATCAGGCCGATTCAAATGAGAAACGCTCCATTCTGGTGCGACAAGTAAAGTTAGCTCCCAATGGAGAACAGGTCAAGGGATGGTTGCCATGATGTAAACATGATCTTGATGGATGCATTTTTGCCCGCGGGCAAAACCGAGTTCAGGCCGGCGGGCGAATCAGGAAAGCAGGCATGGCATTTAAAATCTGTAATTGTTTGACAATAAACAAATTAGAGGAATTTGTCTCGCCGGCGAGACTTTTGCCCTGCAGGTAAAGCTGAGGATCGGGTCATGTTGGCTCGGGAGACGCGCCCCTTTTCCAGGAGGCTATTGAGAGCTCAGCTCACGGCGGCGCCGGAATCTGAAAAGAACCCTCGATTCATCCCAATATCCTGAGGCGAACTTACTATAATGGATTCTGGATGATAAATTCTGATCTGCAAAAATCCGACCCGGACTTCCGGTCAACCCCATCAAGGCCGGAGATTCCCGGCAGAAGGCGCGCGAGATGTCTCTAATCACCGCTAACAACTTGGCCAAATCATACGGCGGCGCGCTCGTCTTCAGCGGCGTCTCCTTTCAGCTGCCTCCCCATGCCCGGATCGCCATTGTCGGCGCCAACGGCATCGGCAAGACGACCCTCTTGAGGCTCTTGATCGGCGAGGAGCCGCCCTCCGACGGTGCCATGCAAAAGGCCCGCGACCTCTCGATCGGCTACCTCCCGCAAGAAGCCGGTCTTTATGAAACCCACACCCTGTGGGAAGAGTGCCTTCGCGCTTTCGGAGAGATTCCGCGGCAGGAAATCCGGCTGCGGGAGCTGGAAAAGAAAATCGCCGCGATGCCGGACGATGAAACCCTCGTGAAAGAGTATGGGCAATTGCAGTCCGACTTCGAGAGCGCCGGCGGGTACTCCTATGAGACCAGCATTTCACAAACCCTCTCGGGCCTCGGTTTTGTTAAAGATGACTTTGAAATGCCGCTGCCCCATCTCTCCGGCGGCCAGCGGACACGCGCCCTCCTCGCGCGCCTGCTTCTCTCAAATCCCGATCTGCTTATCCTCGACGAGCCGACCAACCATCTCGACATCGGCGCCGTCGAGTGGCTCGAGGGCCGTCTTCGCACCTGGCCGGGAGCCGTCCTCATCGTTTCGCATGACCGTTACTTCCTCGACAAGGCGGTCGATCATATCTGGGAGATGCGCCGGATCGGACTCGAAACCTTCCGCGGCAACTACAGCGCCTACGCCATGCAACGCAAGCAACGATGGGAGGAACGTGCCCGGCATATCGAAAGCGAGAGGGAGAGTTTTGCCAAAGACCTCGATTTTATAAAACGCAATATCGCCGGCGGCAATACCCTGCAGGCGAAGGGCCGGTTGCGGCGTCTCAGCCGGATGATTCGGGCGATTGAGAATCACGGTTTCGAGGGGATCCGCGGCAAGCGCTGGCTTGAGGTCGGCGAATCCACCCGTACGATGAGTGTCGAGGAAGTGGGCCGGCGTCTCAAGACGCTGTCGGGAATCGACGTGCACGGCCGCGCCATGAAACTGAATCTCAAACCCCGGCGGCGGAGCGGCAACATTGTTTTGCGGGCGGAAAAACTCCGGATTGGTTATCCGGATAGACTCCTTTTCAGCATTGATAAGCTGCTGCTGACGCGGTGTGAGTGCGCCGCCCTGATCGGCGAGAACGGCTCGGGTAAAACAACTTTTCTCCGCACCATGCTCGATCAACTTCAACCCCTTTCCGGCAAACTCACGCAGGGGGCGAGCCTCGAAATCGGTTACTTCGCCCAGGCGCATGAAGAACTGAATCCTACTTTAACATTGATAGAAGAAATTCAGACGGTGGCGCCGGCCATGATGCCCGCCGAGATCCGCTCCCATCTCGGCACCTTCACCTTTTCGGGTGATGAGCATTTTAAAAAGGTAAGTGTTTTATCAGGCGGCGAACGGGGACGGCTGGCGCTCGCGAAGCTGGCGCTCTCCAACGCCAATTTCCTCGTGCTGGATGAGCCGACGAATCATCTCGACATCGCCTCGCAGGAGATCCTTCAAGAGATGCTCTCCGGTTATGAGGGGACGGTGCTGCTCGTTTCACACGACCGCTACCTGATCAACGCCCTGGCGACCCAGGTCTGGACGATCGATACAGAACGGCAGAAGCTGCTTGTCTTCGAGGGCAACTACAATGAATACCGGGCGGCGTTGGAATCGGGACGGGACGCAGATGGCGCCTTTGCCGCGGCGCCCTCGGCGGCGCCGGCTGCAAATATAGTGGCGGCTGATCCGGCGGATGGCGACAGGCCCGATGGACCGCCCCTCTCGAAATTCGAGCAGAAGCGGATAAAAAAGAGAATCGCCCAGGTCGAAGCTGAGATCACCGAGCTGGAAGGCAAGCTCTCCCGCACAACCGAGCAATTGTCAAACCCCACCGGGGATATGGCCGCGGCGCAGCGTCTCGGCGAGGCCTATCAACGGATTCGCGTCAAATTGAACGAGGCGCTCATCGAATGGGAAACGCTTCAAGAAGGCAACCGGTGACAGATGACCCCAGCGGCGTCACGTGGGCAGCCGGTAGCAGATAATCTCAAGCGTTTCCGTGTCGTCTTCGCCGAGTGTCGCCAGGCCGGAGCCGAGACAGGCGAGACGCGCCACGACAAAACCCTTGATGAGAAGCACCCGGCCGTCACCGAGGAAACGTATCCCATCGCTCACCGGGCTTCCCTCGCAAACCAGTTGGACTTCACGCTGCCAGCGCCCCCCGGCATCATACAGGTCAAGATTAAGAAAGACCCCCTCGGGCAGATCCCGGTTGCTCCGGCTATGCTGAACCCAAAGCTGTCCCTTTTCGTCAATGTGCAAGGCTGTGATCGCCCGCTCCGTATCCTTTAAATCGAATTCGGGATACGTGTCGGGATTGCCGCCGGCCCAAGCGTGGAAAAGGGCGGTGATCCGCCGCATGTCGAGATCATTGCGCTTCCAGGGTTCAAAGTCAGGGCGTTCGATGAGATGAACAAGGGCGCCGTCCGGCTCAAAGACGGAGATAGAATACTCTTCGCGCTGGCTTGGGGCATAGACACGGCCGTCCGGCCCCATGGCGTTTGCCAAAGAGAAACAAGGAAGGAAATCGTCCTCGTGAACAACGGAGTGCGGCCGTTCAATCTCTGAAACCTGCTCGATGTAGCGAAGAATCTGACGACCCGCCGGATCGACCGCCGCCAGGAAATGGGACCGCTCCAAGACATTCGGCTTGGGGACAGATCGCGACCCGGCGATCATTAAATGTTCACCCACGGCTTCCGCCATCGTTTGCAGGGTTATCCCGCCGATGACGCCCTCTTCGCTCATATCGTAGACAATTTCGCCGGCGGGAATATCTTCAGGCGTAACCTTTACCAGTTTTCCAGGAAAGAATTCCGCAAGCCCGAAAGTGCCGTCGGGGAGTTTTACAATATCGACCGGTATGCCCACCTCGCCGGGGCCCTCGCCCTGCCGGCTGAGCGTCCGTTCCAGCCCGCCATCCGGACCGAAGACAAAGACCTGGCAGAGTTGCTGGTCAACAAGATAAACCCGGCCCTCATCATCAGCGATCGCCTCGACCGGCAGGCCGAACATGATCCCCTCGGCATTACCGCCGGCGCGCCATAGCTCTTCGAGCTTGAGAGTCAGCGGCGGATGCGCCGGCGCGGTATTCCGGATAATCTTTTTGCCATCCTGCGCTTTGGCGCCACCGGAGAACGCCGCCCCCCCTATAACAAAAAAACAAACGGCCAAAATGGGCAGACGGCGACAGGCTGCGGGGAACAACAGGGCAAGATTGCGAGGGGCGTTGCAAGACGCGGTCATACAAGACCTCCGGTTCATAAGCCGATTTTGTGATCCTCTGAGAACTCTTCCTTCCATACGCGGATTTTTAGGGCCGTGTTGCCGGTGTGGATCCCATGATTATTGTTCGTCCCGCGAATTTCACCGAATCGACCGACAGACACACACACTTGACGAGCACCCTCCTTTAGGATAGGCTGGTGCCGTCAGAATCAGAGGGGCAATCCTATCCCAGCAACCGGAGCCAACCGCGAGGAGTTTGAGAGGAGGGGAGGCAAATGAACGCCAAACATAAACTCGGGGGGGGGGCACTAGGCGCCTGGACGATTCTTGGTGTCACGCTCCTGGTGCTGCTCTTCAGTGCAAGTCCACCCTGCGCCGACGAGGTAACGGCGTGCGTCGGCGGAACGCCCGGATACCTGTCGGTCGGCGACACATTGATGTTCCTTGGGGACTGTCAATCAGGAACAGTTTATAATTGCACGATCGAATGTGACTGCTTCGCTGGATGTTGGAATGATACAGGATTCGGATTCCAGAAGGTGACTAATGTGGATCTGGAGACCTGCTCGGGCTCCCTCAGTACTAAATACTGTGTAACCGCCGATGGATGTTTCTGGCTGGGGATTAGAGCGGATGAAACTGTGAATAAGCAGTGCGAGCCCTGCCTGGGTACATCCAACAGGTACTGCCTCAGTCTTTGGGATGTCACTTCCTATAATGCGGCTCCCGGCGATCAGACCCAGGGATGCTACACGTTGACATTGCTATGTGACGATCCTGACGACGACTGTTCGGGTGATCCAGTGATCCCAGATGAATATTGTCTGGAGTAGGAGGAGATGCCATGAAAATTCTCATCTGTCTGATTGTGGTGATTGCGTTTGCTCTGCCAACCGGAGGCTCCTTCGCCCTGGACGAGGCGCAGCAGGTCGGCCGGGGAGAGGGCATCACGCTGCCGAGTCCCAATAATCCGCCATGCGA
>JAHJDP010000101.1 GCA_018831195.1 Candidatus Eisenbacteria bacterium
ATATGGGATTCCCTATCACCCAGGGAACAAGCCCGGGCCGTCCAACTTCTTGTGGAGCGAGTGGGATATGACGGGGAGACGCTCGCCATAACGTTTCGACCGACGGGGATCAAGGCGCTCTCACAGGAGGGGGCACCATGAGCGGGAAGGCACGCCCGGAGACAGCGACGGCCTTGTCAGCCGGCCCGACCCTGGAGTTCAAGGTCCACTTCCGTAACGGTGACAGGGGACGCCGACGACTCCGGAGGGGAGCCCGGCCGACACCGCCGACCGTTAAACCAGGCCGAGTCCCGCGAATATCCCGCCTCATGGCTCTGGCAATCCGCTACGACGATCTAATTCGGCAGGGGATTGTAAAGGACTACGCCGATCTGGCCCGTTTGGGTGGCGTGAGCCGGGCGAGAATTAGCCAGATCATGGACTTGCTGAACCTGGTACCGGAAATCCAGGGGGAGATCCTTCTCCTACCTCGCACAATCAAGGGGCGCGATCCGATCCGGGAGAGAAATGTTCGTCCAATGGCCGCCATGCCCCTTTGGTCTCGCCAGCGCGAGATGTGGGAGAAACTGACCGCCGAGCGGATGATCTGATATCCCAGCTTATCCTGGAAGGCTTCACCGTCGGACGGTCAGGCTTTGACATTCGAACATCGGAGGATGCATGGTTATAGGAAAGCAAGGAGGATAGGACAAATGGCGACATATAATCTTAGACGTTTTGACCATGTCGGCGGTCTCAAAGCCATCGCTCTTGGGCATCTACTGGCTCTGTTGAATCCCTACAGGACCTACTTTGATGGCCGAGGCTTGATGTTACCACAACCAACGGCCTCCGATGGTCTCGACTACGACGAACTCTTGAACATTCTCATGAATCCGGTCACGGATACGCCGAACGGGCTGATCGACGCTCTCTTTTTCGTTCACGAGATGTCCACGCCGGAAGCCATGGACGATCTCATTCAGGAGGCGAAGAACAACAACATCTCTCTCGACGGAAACCCGGACCCCACTGCGGCGGATGTAGCCGTCCAAGTCTATCTTCAGGACAAGGAACTCCTGGAGCGCAAACACGCGGAGCAGTATCTCAAGAAGCCTCGGTCCTTCGAGTATTTCCAGACCGATTCAACAACGATTCCTGAGTTTAAGCAGCCTACCGCGAAAACGCTGGCCGCTCTTGAGAGGGACCTCGACGACTGGTTCGAGGAGAAGAAACGCGGGCGGGGATCACGGGTCTTCGTCTATCCCAAGACGGGTGAAGTGTGGATCCTGGTTCGTCACGGTGATCCGTATAGGCGCGAGGGCAGTCTCGATGGTGGTAAGGCATCGAGCGTGTTCTACCGTCCGGAGAAGTATGATGTCCTGGTGTATGACCCGGGCATCGGCGAGATTCGTATGCATGCGTGCGGGAAGGGGGAGAAGGATCTTTTCCAACGTAAGTTCGGCCGCCACGTGTTCAATGACGAAAATTTCTTTCCAGGCACAGGCAAGTACACACTCGAACCGATTCGGACCGACGGGGATGCATCCATGGTCTGCACTGATGTGGAAGGCATGGACTGGGTGCGTCTCAAGGAGCTCCAGTTCTTCTGGGGTGGCACAGAAAAGGAAATTGAGATACGCAAAGCCAATGATGTGTTCGCCGCTTACGCCGAACGTGATTACGCGATGCCCCAGAAGGCCCGGATCATCAGGGCGGGCTTTCAGGTCAAATTCACCGACTCTAAGACGACCCGCATGGTGACTATTCGTCCGTCGAATATCGCTTTGTACACGAGGGATAGCGACGCCTCTGTGATTGAAGATTGGCTCGATAAGCGAGGGTTTATTATTCCCGGGCAGAGAGATGATAATGAAGAGACCGAAAGACTTCTGGCGCACGCTTGAAGCCTTCCCTGGTGCGGCGGCGGTGAGTATCGAGTGGAAGGTCCGGTGCGGAGTCGACTATGGGGCTGCGCAGAGTTTCCTTCGGCCGAACGGCAAGCTGGCATTGTCCTACCCCTGCACAATTCCTCGTGGCTGCGGATGCCAACACGATGTTATCACCCATGCAACGGATGATATCGTGGCGGTCTGCCGATGTGAACGTGGGTGCGAGACCTTTCCTCTGCAGCAATCTGATGTCGTGATCTATGAATTGGACCGTCCGGCCCTTGGCGCGGCGCTGGTCAATCTTCTTGGTCTGTTTAATGGAACCGACACGGAGACCGATCTTCACGGAACGACGTGCATCGGAGTCTACTCTCCGTATGCCGGGTACCGATTCCCGGTCTACCTAACGATCCAAATCGAGCCTTCTGACTTCAATGAGATAGTCGATGGTCTCCTGGTGCGGAATAACACCCCCTTTGTACTCCTGGCCCCCACGCGCGATCTCTGCACCGCAAAGGCGGAAAAGCTTCTGATAGACAAGGGCTCAGTCTTCGTTCCCTTGTCGGAGAATGTGATCCTCGGAGACAAACGAGAGCTTCGGCTTCTTCGTCCCCTCGATGAAATCTTGGCGCAGTTCCTCGCGACCAATCTCCCGTCCCCGAAGGAAGATGGCTCTAAGGTCTTTTTCCCAACTCCTCCGGATGCGACTTGGAGGGACGTGTCGATCAAATTCATTGACGGGCATACCGTCTCGATCACTGTGAAGTCGGTCGGCGGAGTGTACAACTACATACAGATGGGGATGGTCGATCGCAGAAACAGCGGCCCGACTCAACAATGGAAATTGCTCAGGGCCTTCAGCGAAAGATGCGGAAATATGACTTGGGATCATCCAGCGGCCGATTTAGGGAACATAAAACGCCGGGAAAGGCTTGCTGCCAAACTTAGCGCCTTCTTTCGCATTGAAGGGGAACCATTCCGCCTGACCCATGATCGGAAGGGCTGGCAAGCGCGTTTCTCCATCTCGCCCAGGTAGTAGCGTGCGGCTCCTGCGACATGTCGCAGAACCCCTTAAGAGAAAGTCACTAAAATCTCATTATTTTTAATCGTCTAACCTCAAGACTCACAAGCTATTTGCTCATTTGAACCAGCCGTAGAATAAAATTTCCTCCGACAACAGCGACATGTCGCCATAGAGATCGGGTTCGGCAAGAGCTAGCTGAGTTTATGCCCGGACTACCGGGCGTGGACCCCCGAAGAGGACTCCTTGCCGAGCCTGCCTCTCGGGGGTCTCTACATTGTGCGCATTATGGCACGAGCGAGGAAACGCAGATGAGTGGCTCGACAAGGAAAAGCATTCTCACCCAGCAGCGACGTCGTCTCCTTGAACTGATGCAGCAAATTTCATTCGGCAAGATCGAGGATCTTACGGTGCGCTCAGGCGAGCCCGTGCTCGATCCACCGCCGAGAGTTGTGCGGGAGATCCGGCTTGGCCGGGCTGGCCCTGGTCCAGGGAAGGGCAAGGATGACTTCCTTCTGAAGAGGCAGGTCGTCGAGCTGTTCGATGAGATGACCCGAGTCGGCAATGGCCGGATCGAACGGATCGACATCCAGGGTGGACTGCCGTTCCGGGTCTTTGTTGCGTCATGAGCACGCTATCAGACAAGCCGACAATCGGCACAAGGTTCGATGACATCCTATCCAGACTGCAGGGAGTCCGGAGGACGGCGTCGGGCGCTATGGCTCTTTGCCCGGCGCACAATGATAAAGACCCTTCATTAAGTGTTTCGGAAGGAACTGATGGACGTGTCCTACTTCACTGCCATGCGGGATGTTCCTACGAAGAGATCCAACATGCTCTTGGCCTTGGACCAAACGACATTTCCAGGGATGAACGCCAAGCCCCAACGGCATGTAAATCAGAGGCCGTTCAAGGCACTGGACGCAGGCCCGAGATGAGCACCTCCCCAGAATCCGAACCTGTCACAGTTTCAGCCCTGGCAGAGAAGACGGCCCTACCTGAAGAACACCTACGTCAACTTGGGCTTCGTGATGATCCATCCGGACGAGTTGCCGTTCCCTATTTTGATGCCGGGGGACGAGAGGCCATGATTAAGTGGCGTGTATCTCTTTCCGGCGATCCAAAGTACATCCATGCCAAGGGCGACTCGGCCAGGGTCTATGGTCTGAACTGGTTGGCGCAACGGGAAGACAAGTGTTTCGTCGTGCTCGTTGAGGGTGAGTCCTGCACCTGGACCCTACTCCATTGTGACTATCCTGTCCTTGGTATACCCGGGGCATCCAATGCTGAGAAATTGGAACTTGTCCACATTCGGGATGTGCCCTACATCTACATTGTTCAGGAACGGGATGATGCAGGCTGCCAGTTTGTCGATGGTTTGACAAAACGGCTACGAGCCCTGCATTGGGTCGGGGATGTATTTATCTTGCAGCCACCGGAGGGCATCAAGGACACAAATGATTGGTACAAGTCCGATCCCGATGGTTTTAAACCCTGCTTCGAGAAAGCCCTTGAGGATGCTGCTCCGCTGGATTATTTCCCCGATCCATTCAAGGGTGCGATATTGGATTGCGGGTCCTTTCTCCAGGAGGATATCAGGCGACCCAATAACCTCCTTGGTGATGGGGTCCTTACAGAAGGGTGTCTTGCCGTTCTCTACGGAGTGCCCGGTACCGGCAAGTCCTGGGCTCTCCTTCAGCAGGCTGTTGCCATCGCCACCGGCAGTGTGTGGTTTGGATTTCCAACGGTACGGACACGGGTGGCCTATCTCAATCTTGAGCTTCCTGGGTACTACCTCAAGGAACGCGTCCAGACCATTCTGCGGGCATCCGAAATTCCCGATGATCTGTTTCTCATCTCCCAGCCCTTCCTCACCGGCCGTATCGATGTTCTCAATCCCGATCACATTCTCGGATTTAAACGAATGATCAAGAATCACGGGATCAGGCTCCTTATCCTCGATGCCTTCAGCCGGATCCACACTGCGGACGAAATCTCGGGACAGCAGATGGGCGAGGTCATGGGCGCCTGCGATGAGTTGAGGTTCGAGACAAAATCTGCTGTCGAGCTATGCCATCACGAGCGCAAGGGTCAGACATCCAGGGGCTCAGCCGGGGACTCAGATATTGACGCCCTCAGGGGTCATAGCCGTCTGTTGAGCGATCCTCAGACGCTGATTCGTCTCCGGGAGGTTAAGAAGCGGCTTCGGCTTGCCTTTACAAAACTGAATCTCGGACCTCCCGTCGATGGGATCTGGCTGGCTCGACGTGAAGATGGAACCTTTGAGGTCACCGAGGAACCGCCAGACAAGAGCATGGAACGAGAGGAGAATATTGAGGCTCTTGAGAATGCTGGCCGTGAAGCAGGAGCCGCCGGGCTCACGGTAGCCAAGGCACAAGCATTGATGCCGCACCGTCGTGGGGAAAACACTGTCCACAATATTTTCAAGGACCTTGGCTTTAAGAAGGTTGGTTCTGGCCGGACAACCACATGGGTGTTTAAGGGTCAAAATGAATCCCGTAACTGAAAACAACTACGAGATAGCTACGGGATACTCGCAACCTGTTGGTTGGTTATACGTTACAGGGAATCACGAATCTTATCCCGTAACAAGGAGGAGTCTTCTGTATTTATCTCGTAATGAATCCCGTAACTCACCCCCTTATAGGGGGTGTTACGGGATTACGAGATTCGGGAAGACGTGCAATAAATACCAGATTTAACGTGAAATTGAACAACACGGAGTTATGACATGGTACGAGTCAAATCATCTGTCGTTGTTTCGACATCAGCCCGACGACCAACCCCCGGATGTAATGTCCGAGGGCGGTTGGCAACTCCAATGGGTCCGCTCGTCGCTGGCTCAGGAGATGCCCTCTTCGAGAATCCTCTTTACGGCGTCGAGATCGCGACGGGCTGTCGCCAGCACGACACTTTTCACGAACCTCGATGCCTTCGCCGAGCCCGCGACCTTGTGGATCAGATCCCGTTCACTCCGAAGCAGCCGGAAGGCGAAGACGACCTGCTCATCCGCGCCGGTCTTCGGTGTGGCCTCCGGGGCCGTAGCCTTTGGATCCGGCTGGTTGCCTTTTTGCCCGGGTGCCGTCTTGCGGGTCTTGTCCTTCTTGGCGGCAGTCTGGCTGCCCTTGCTGATCTGCTTCTTAGCCATGGTCGCTTCTCCTTCTGGTTATTGGTTCGTCCTGGTCATCTTGTCCAGCGCCGGATTAATGCCTGCCTCTCCATCGTCGCAGGAGAGCAGCTGTTCAATTTCTGTGGCCCAGTGCAGGAAGTCGTACCGGCCACCGGCGATTGTGTTGTCCGATATCTCAGCAGCCTCGCGCATGAGCCCAGCCGCCTTGGCGAGCAGGTCGGCGGCTTGTTTGGCTTTCTTCGTGGCCTTCGCGTTCATCGTTCCCTCCTTTATGGGCCAGGCCCCATCGCCCGGCGCATTGGTAACAACGCTTCCAACCCCAGAGAAGTCAAGTTAGGGGTGCAACAAAAATGACAAGAAACAAAAGATTAACGCTGTGGTCCGCTTTGCCTCCGTACCTCGGTGGAAAGCGCCGTCTTTGTCCCCTGATCTTCCGTGAAGTGGACCGAATCCTGCCACGGAAGCTATGGCCGGGTATGACATTCCTGGACGGGTTCCTTGGGGGCGGGTCGGTATCGCTCTATGCCAAAGCGCAGGGTTTCAGGGTCGTTTCGGTGGATATCGCCGAGCGGTCCATCGTGGTCGGGCAGGCACTGATACAAAACAGCTCGGTCCGGCTCCGGCGGGAAGACATTTTGCGGGTGGCCGCCGACAAGTACGAACCCCCGGGCCAGGTTGAACAAAACTACGCGCCACAGGCGTTCACGCGGGCACAGGCGCGACTTCTTGACCGTATCCTAGCCATGGCCGGGGAGGCGCGAGATATGGCGCGACAGGGGCTCCTGCGGCTCCTGGCGGTGCGTGTAGCGCTG
>JAHJDP010000102.1 GCA_018831195.1 Candidatus Eisenbacteria bacterium
ATCGCCGGTGGCCGGTACGACTTCCTGCACTGGGCCACAGAAATTGAACAGCTGCTCTCCTGCGACGACGGAGAGGCGGGCATCAAACCGGCGCTGGACAAGATGACCAGGACGAACCAATAACCAGAAGGAGAAATGACCATGGCTAAGAAGCAGACAAAACCAGCCACAAAGAAGGACTCGAAGAAGACCCAATCGGAGCAGAAAGCGAAGGCCCCCAAGACGGCCGAGACCATCACGCCGGACCCAATCACAACGGCACCCGCTCCCGAACCCGCCCAGAAGCCGGACGCATCCGATCCGATCTGCGTGTTCGCCTTCAGGCTGCTCCGGAGCGAACGGGATCTGATCCACAAGGCAACCGGATCTGGTAAGGCAACCCAGTTTGTGAAGGGCGTGGTCGTCGCAGCGGCCCGGGGGGACCTGGATGCCATTAAGGCGATTATCGAGAACGGGACCGCGTGATCGACCCGAAAGCCTACCTTCACAGGCTGCCAGCCGCCCTCGGACATCCGATCCGGGGGTTGCCGGTTTGGGACCCAATGGGGAATTGTGCGAATTGTGCGAATTGTGCGACGAGGGTAAGCGCCCAAAAACGACGTTTTTTGCCTTAAATCTAATTCCTACTAATATAGTAGTATATAACAAAAAATGATTACTTAGAGTGATGTTCGCAGAATTCGCAGAATTCATTGGCCCAAAACCTCCCTCCTCCGACCCCAAAACTCGTGTTTTGAGGCTCACGTGGGCGTCGCACAATTCGCACAATTCGCACAATTAACTTGTGTACCCTGTAATCGCTCTTTTTGTGTTGCAGATCTGCAACAGTTCAATTCCGGTGGCAAAAGTGGATTCACTTCATAAATAAGGCTCGGTTTTCGGCCACGGGCGCTGGAATCCTCCATTTCTTTCCGCCGGATATAGCCATGGTCCACCAGGAGTCCAAGTCCGGGGTCCATCTTGTCCACCTTCTTGAACCGCCCCTTAACTGACTCAAACAGATCCCGGCGCGTGATTTCAGTGACACCCAGGCTCTGGATCTTGCTCAAAATGTGCCGGGCGTCATCCAGTTCCTGATCAGCTCCCATCTCGCCAAACGCCACCTTGGCATGCTGGATCAGGTAGTGTCCGATCTGGATTGCAAGTTCAACGGTCTGGAGGTTTATGGGTATCGTCCAGGGATCTTTTTCACGGACATACTCGGCCATATGTAAGATGCCCGCCAATCTGGCGATGGCTCCTACCAGCTTCCCCGCCCAATCCGTCATATGCCCTAAATCACCGGTCGCCGCCAACTGCGGCTCTAACCAAGAGGCAAAAGCCATGAGTGCCTCTTGGCCTAGGAAATCGAATGACAGCGTATGTGGTGCCGGTGCCCCCTCGGCGTCGGTTCCGAAGGGTAAAGACAAGAGAGCTTGGACATTCTTTCGGTATTCAGATTTGACCTGGGGAGGCATTGACGGGGGATTTATCTCCCGGCAGCCAAGAAGGCTGTGAGGAAGGGCAAAAAGAAAGCGCCCGATGAGACCCCGGCCACGGAAGCCGGGGACCCGAGTTAGACCATTCAAGACCTCAGGTTGAACAGCCAAGCCCACAGTGAGCGCGGGGGATTCCACAAATTCTGAAGCCCGGCCGACTCTATCGACCCGTATTTGATCCCCGGCATGACCTCGTAAATAAACACCGAGGTTCGGACCTCCGCTGCTGTAACGGCCCGCCATGAGATCGAAGACATCACCTTCCGGCGCCATGACAGCGATCCGGCCACCCTGTTCCTGCAGCAGAGTCGAGAGCCGTTCGGGACTGCAGTCATCAACAATCAGGCGCAGCGGCTGTAGTACTTTAATGGCCGCAAGCTCTCGCGCCGCCCTATTAGATTCCTCAAATGCTGCCTCTCGTTTGTCCCATTTAGCTTCAGCTGCTTTCTTTTCCGCCTTCCTCAATGCCTCGGTGGCAATTCGATGTTGGGATTGTTGCTCCGCAATCTCCGCCTTCAACCGCTCAGTCTCGGTTGCTTCATACTCTTCCAGAGGAGAAGTGACATGGGAGAATACAGCTGATTTACGGCTTCCGGGTGGAAGGATAACGACCACGAAAACGTTCACCGGCTCCTGATATCCCTCTCTGACATGTACAACCACTTTCTTGGCAATGGCCGCAGCACACGCAGAGATCGTGAGCATGCCGGCTAGGTCAGGAGGTGTCTGGGTAGCCACGGCCTCAGCTTCTACAAATTGCCTCACCCAATCCGGCAGTGCACCGGTTGGAAATTCGGGGAGGTTCGTTACTGACAGCGGTATTGGATGTTCCCACTCACTTGAATTGGTGACGATACTTGATCGTGGAGGATATCGACCAAGGCTTTCCGCAATCCTCTCCACCTCCGTATCATCCAGCGGTGTGACACAGCGCCCCTTGTTGGCCTCAAGCAGGGCCGATCGAATCTCTGCTGTTGTCATACCCATGGAACGCAGACGCCCACCCATACTGGTCAGGGCCTCGTTCCTACTTCCCTCAGGTATATTCCCTCCGCCCTCCTCATCTGCCGGTATCCTTTCATATTGTTGAGTTAATCGGTCCAGGAGCCAACCAGGGAGAGGAGCAGGTTGAATCTGATTTGGTTTGCTTGAATCACGCCACTGATAGGTATTTCCCGAACAATGCACACTTGGTGGCACGACGATATATCCGCCATCACTCTTTAGATCAAGACCGGGGCCAAGCCTGCCGGAGCTGCACCGAATGGGCACCCTCGGGTGAATGAAAAAGTAGTGCCGTCCCCCGCCACCGGTCCGAGATTCAACCGTTGCGGGGAGCCTGCCGAATTCAGCCTCCAAGTCAGCCAATGATTCATCCCCCCCATTACGTGGATCTATATCCAATACAATCAAGCCACTTTCAGTACCGGTGAGAACCGCGACATTGGCATCTGGCCATCGCGTCCACCAACTTCTGATTGTCCTCTCCTCGGTCGAGGCATCTTTCAATCCCCGCTGAGTCCTGGGATGTTTACCCTGGCTTTGACAATCAGCTTTCCGGCAACTGCAAGATCCGGATCGTGGTGTGTGGAGGGGCAACACCGGCCAACCCTGCTTCGCGTACCAGAGGGCTGCCCGGCCTTGGTCAGAGAGCCCATTGGTTCTCACGATCGACTCACCTCTCGATACCACCTCTGCATCGGGAAACACTCGCATAACTCGATCGATGAAATCCTCAACAACCACGGACATGTCTGAATTCGCCGCCACAATCGGCATCTCCTTCTTTGCACGGTCCGGTAGCCTCGATTTCAAGGGTCGGGCGTCTCGGCTTATGGTCAGGGGAGTTGGATAGGATCTTCATTAGCAGGGTTGCAATCGCCCCGTTGGCCTCAGCATCTGAGCGCCCGCTGTAGTGCCGCCGCAGCTCAATCGCTGTTTTCTCGCGCACGCGCTTAGCCCTCGACCGCTTTTGTGCAAATCGAACCGGGGCCATGGAGGGATGCCGGAAACATCAACACCCCGTCTCTTGGCTTACGGATTCTGGTCGAAGGATTCTATGTAGCTGATCCAGATCTGAGGCATTCACGGTCCGCCAGCCGCCGCGGGTTCGGCGGAAACGAAACAAACCGCAACGTTCAAGACTTCGCAAGGAATCAAGCGAGACGCTGAGAACCGAGGCAGCCTCGCCCAGGGTGAGTTCAGTTTTGGGGATGGATACAGCTTTCATTTTAAACCTCCTTATTAATGACTACAGATGTGTCTAATAAAGAGTATTTAAGCCTTCAGAGAAGATGAAAGCAAGCCTAAAATGATGCAGGACAACAGGTTAGGGTCAATTAATGACAGCTATTTGTCAAAATCGGTATTTAGCTATGCAAAATTCCATCACGAAGAGTCGCTGGAAACTTCGCAATCGTAGAAGGTTACAGAGCCGGGTGTGATTTTTATGTCTTCTTTAGTTGGCTAGGTTTTTTTTCATGCCTTGAACAGGCAGGACAGCAATATGCTTTTACGTCTGTGCGGAATTTGACCATATAGCGATTACAGGCCCTTCGAGCACACTTGCCAATACCAATGGCTCCCTTGGTCAGAAGCAGTTCTTTCAACTCCATCAAAATCGGGACAAAGCCAATCTCGCCCTTTCCTCGTTGAAAACCAGACTTGTTTATGAATCCATTGATTTCTTTTTCAAACATAAGTATCGAAACCTCAGAAATCCATTCTTCGAACATCCTGGAGACAATATGTGGATTCTTATTCTCTATGATTTTATCAAAAAGGTCCTGGAACTCCCGCTGACGCGTCGTTAAATGACGATGAAGTTGTCTTTTTCTGGCTGGAAGGAAATTGGCTTTTGCCCAGTCTAACATCTTCCCCTTGTAATCAGCGCCGTTCCACATATCTTCTAGAAAATACCCTTCTAGACTCTCATCTGGGACGTGTCGATAGAACCACGCAGCTGGGGGCCTAAGGGTGACTTCTCCCGTATTTTCATCTGTATTTCTTTGTGTCTTTTTCCCTTTACTCTTCAAAATGTTTTGGGCCATAAAATGAGCAGTCACCCCCAGATGGGTTCGATACAAGAAGCGGACTCGATCTTCAGGTGTTGTTGCGTTGAGAAAATCGCAAAAAGCACGCACTTGAAAGAAAGGTCCCGGCTTCTGCGATATCAGCGGTAACGGTTTTTGAGGTCTTCCTACTCTGCGTTTCACTATCCCACCTCCTTCTAGGGTATATAACATGGAACTGGCGGCATCGACCCAGATCTGTGCGTTTGCGTCGGATTAGATCGTGGATCGATGGGTTTCCAATCAACATTTTATAGGTAGTCATAGGTGTTGTATAGGCATTTGAATAATACATTCGCATTTTTAACAATTCTTCCTTCCCAATATGCGACTTGTACATATAATGAAATAGGGGATGGTCCCGGCTTTAACTTGATGTTTAACCGCACCTGAGCTAATTCTGGACACGCGAGAACCCAACCGATTTATTGACAATGAGTTAGAAGATTTCGCAAAAGGAGCCCCATCACGTGAAAGCAGCCATCTACGCCCGCGTCTCGTCTGCGGAGCAACGCGAGAACCAGACCATCCATACCCAGCGGGAGTTCGCGGAAAAATATTGCGATCTCCACAAAATAAACGTCATCGAAATCTACTCCGACGACGGCATCACCGGCACCCTGCCCCTCAGCCAGCGCCCCGCCGGAGCCAAGATGCTCGACGATGCCCGCACCGGCAAGATCGACACCGTGCTGTTCTACAAGCTGGACCGCCTCGGCCGCGATCCCCGGTTGACCCTGGAAGCCATCGACCAGCTGGAAAAGTGCGGTGCAAAGATCAAGTCCATGACCGAACCCTTCGATTCCGGCGAGGCGACAGGACGGTTTCTTATAGGCATCCTCGCGAGCGTGGCCGGGCTGGAACGCGAGACATTCCTTGAGAGATCCCATGCGGGTAGGGAACGCCTGGCGCGAGAAGGCGCATGGCTCGGCGGGATTGTGCCGTTTGGCTATCGGGTCGAGGGTCGAAAGAAAGACGCCCGGCTCGTTGTCAACGAGGAGCATCTTCCCACTGTTCCAATATCCGAAGCTGATATCGTCCGGATGATCTTCGACTTGTCAGCCAACAAGGGCTGGACCTGCGGGGCCAT
>JAHJDP010000103.1 GCA_018831195.1 Candidatus Eisenbacteria bacterium
CCGGTACCGGTAATCTGCTGGTTGCCGTCGCCGGAACGCTTATCGCGGGCCTCCTGATCGCCATCATGCACATAATCCGGCAGGTAAGCCCGAAGAGAAGCGAGTATATTCTGCAATTCAATGTGGTCGCCGGCGAGGAACCCCGGAAACCGTATCTCCCCCTCTTTGACCGCTATCTTCGTTTGAGCTCGCTCATCCATGTAAAATCGGTTCGCTTGGGTGAAGCCCTGCAGCTGAGCTTTTATGTCTCGTTGAAAGACCCTACACAGACAGAACGCTTCGTCAGCGAATTGTCGGCATTGGAAGGCTTAAACCGGGTGAATCTCAGCTATGGAGATGAAACCGGGAGTCTGTAACTCATCAGATTGCGCTGATGATAGAAATCCGGCGAATTGATGAAGTTGGGCATTGAGATCCGTCAGGCCGCCGTCTCCAAGTACATTCGAATCGTTGTACAAACGTGACCGCCCCGGTCCGCCCGTCACGGATGCCGAGGGCGCGGGGTCACGACCGAAGTCGAGTCCGTCGAGATTGAGGCTCCCCCAGTACTACCGGCCTGAATCCGAGATGCCGGGGCACCGTCCCATTCCGCCTTGTACGTAGGATCCCAGAGCCGGATCTCGAGATAGCTCATCTGCTCGCCGCCGCCGATGCACCCAAACGCGTCGGCGTCCCACTCCTCGGTGACCGAGCCGGCCTCCACTCTGCGCCGATACGCGGTGATCAGGGAGTCGCAGACGGCGGCGCCCTCGAGGCGCAAAATCAACTCGCCGCCATCATTGGTTATTAGGGGAACCCCCTTGCCCTCGAATTCTTCGGTCTTGGTGTAATCGATATCCGACTGGTAATAGAACTGGGTCCCCGTAAAGTGCTCCACGTCCAGGGTAACCGGATTGATACGGAGATGGATGCTGCCTGAGTGTCTGGCGATGCCGGCGGTTGTGTCCCATGCGAGCGTGTATTCATTGTCTGTCCAGGTGCCGTCGGCCGCTTCATACGAAGCCACCCAAAAGCCCTGCCTTTCGAGCCCTTCTCCGATGACATAGGCTTGAATCAAACCATTGACGATACAGCGTGTCAGGTGCTCATACTCCGCAGGACGCAGCATCTCCACTTCTAAGGTCACATCCGATCGATTATCCCAATTCCATCCATCGGCCCAATCCTTGGTCATGAGCACCACGAGACGTCGAAAATCGTCTTGCATATGGTGGCACGTTACGCGGTCAAGGTCGACCAGAGTCAGGCTGTCTCGCCCCGAGGCGATGACCTGGGCCTCTTCCCATTCGGAAGCAACATAGGCAGTGAGATGCATGTGCTCCGGCGCCCGCAGCCGCAATGCGTCGGCCTCATTCGTTGACTCCTCAAATACCGACAGGGAAACGACGGCCGATCCGAAGTCGGCGATTTGCCGCACATAGCCGTACTTCTTGCCCAGCGTTCGATAAATGTCTTCGATATTGAAGTCATACGAATGATACAAAACGTGCCAGTCCGCGATCGAATAGATCTCGCTTAACGCGATCTTGTGATGGAATTCGAGACACCATTCGGCAATCGGTGGCACGAGGACCTGTCTCAGCGCGCCGACAATGGACCCCTCCGTCAGAAATCCCTGATAGATCCCCTGCACCACCGATCGACCCTGTTGGCGCACAACATACTCAATAAATGAAGCCATGCCGTATCCATACATATCGTCCGTTAGCGACGGATGCCCACAAAGGCCTGCAAGCGGCATTGCGATATTCTCTCCGCCGATCGAGAAAGGCGATGTATACCCACCGGATATCACATCAAGTTCTATCCAGCTCGACGCCGCCTCATCGAGCCAAAGTCGTTCAGCGTTCCCGGAGATCCAATCCTGCGATGGCCGAGGATCGTACCATTGCTGCCCGCAATGAAAGACCTCATGGCAGACGATGGCCCTCATGAAGTCGCTGTCGGGAGTTATATCGGGGGTGAACATAAAGTAGCCTTTGCCGTCGACGCCATAGAAATATGCACATAGCGACTTTTCCGGTTGAATCATGTAAGCCGGCAGCGGCCAAATAGCGTCATTGCCGCCAAAGGCGAATCCCAGGTCACGCAGGTGATCGAAGCTCAACTCCATCATCTCCAGCACCGTCTGCGCACCTTCCCTGCTGATGTCGCTTTCGCAATATCCGAGCTCAAAATGGGCCGATGGCTCCAGGCGCTTCATCTCCTCGCCCGAGAGGTAGACCTGTTGCTCGGTTCGCTTGTCACCAAAGTCGAAGGGTCCTCGTGTCAATTGTGCAATACACCACCCGGAGCTGTCGCTGCAGGCGATTGGCTCCCAAGCCAGCTGACGGCCGCCGCTGCGTCCATCCCGATTCTCACCTCGATAGAACGTGATCGCATCCTTGCCATCCGCGCCATGCATGAAGCGCAGGGTAACGGGCGCGTGCAGCTCTTGGGGGAGCCCGACGACACTGTAGGCCGGCCGGTTCAGATCGGCAAAGGGATGCGGATCCGTGAACTCGTAGATCGCGAGATGCGTGTCTGTGAGCAGCGCCCCGGCCGGCACGCTGAGGCGGACCTCGTCGGCGGCCAGAACGCCGCCGGCGATGCCGATGGTATCCTCGACGAGCACCGCCGAGGGGCCGCTCTCAGGCGCCAATCGGTCGCGCGTGCCGCAGCCGACAGGCAAAATGAGCGCAACAAGGCAAAGAATGAAAAGCGAGTGACGCATGATAATTCCTCGAGTTCAAGAACGGCACCGACGATACGAAACGCTACTTTGAACAAGTATATCATCGGGCCTCTATTCATATCCAGCCGGGATCTTCCTGCGCCGGTGTTGTACCGGGTCATCATAGACCTGGTCATCCTCGAACTGCGCGCGTGGCGCAACAATGCGGCCAAGCCAGGAGTCTTGGGTGCCCATGCTTGGATCCCCCATGGAGATCACATTCCCTTCTGGTGCCCGGACGCTTTCAACTCCGGCGTGAAAGGCGATCGCGGGCTACGAATCAGCTTTTCTTCTTCGTGGTGACCCCGAAAATCGTGATCTGCTGCCGCACCTTGACGAATTTGCATTCTTGATACTTGACCTTCGCTGTATCGTGCTCGAGGATTCCCATCGTTACCGTGAAGCTCTTCCCGCAGGCCTCCATTTCCTGCGCCGCCTGGCCGCCTTGGTCTCATTTCCTTATAGTCATCAGATTCGGTACCACGGCGTTTTTGCCAACCACAGCCGCTGGCGGAGTTTGTTGCCAGACCCGCGGCGCGGGAAGAATGTACAACCGTCGAGAGCGGGAAGCTGCCCGGGTTGGAAGTTGGAACAATGCAGGCGCCACCGGTCGGATTCGGGGGAGAGGTGTGTCTGGGAAGATCGATCGGAGGGCGAATAACGCAGGGAGATCGGTGTCATTCTGGTGGTTGCCGCGAGGGGGCGGGCCAGAGCAAAAGGACCCTTGAAATGCTTCTCCGCAACCCCGATCCGGTTTTGCCCGGATCGGGGTTTCTCTTAGACATTAATGGCCGCGGGGCGGCGGTGGAGGCGGCCGA